>CAMJWQ010000045.1 GCA_946409475.1 uncultured Lachnospiraceae bacterium | reverse complement strand
GAAAATATTATTCAAAGCATTCCGGATGTTGACGGAGTCTTTACAACAGGAGATATTTTTGCAATCGGAATATGCTCTGCCCTTCAGGCGAACGGTTATCAACCGGGTGAAGTGAAAGTTACCAGTGTTGACGGAACCACAAATGCGGTTGATTTGATAGAGTCCGGTTACCTGCTTGCCACAGCGGCGCAATTGCCCAGGCAATTAGGCATTCAAAGTGTAGAAAATGTACTGTCTTACTTAAATGGTGAAGATGTGGAAAAAATGCAGTATTTGGACTGTAAAGAAGTAAATATTGATAATTGCTCGGATTATGAAGGATTCTAGTGCACTGGTACTGTGTTGCGTAAGTTTTGGCGAAGTGAAATCTTTAGAGGCCGTATCATTAAGAATCATGATTTTTTATGATACGGCCTTAAAAACAGGGGTAATTACATGGATAAATATATACTGAGATTGGAAAATATAACAAAAAGCTTTCCCGGAGTAAAGGCACTGGACTCTATTAAATTATGCATTAAAAGAGGTGAAATCCATGCTCTGATTGGAGAAAATGGAGCCGGTAAGTCAACCTTAATTAAAATACTGGCAGGTATTTATCATCCGGATACCGGAACTATTTATATTGATGAGGTTCCCATAACCATGGACAGCGTGCTGACCTCCCAAAAGAGCGGTATCAGTGTCATCCATCAGGAATTAAGTCTGGCGGAAAATATGACCATAATGGAAAACATTTATTTGGGAAGAATCCCGCGCCGGAAAAACGGGCTGGTGGATGACAGGAAAATGTATGAGGATACAAAAAGGCTGCTTCATACAGTAGGCCTGGATGACTTACAGCCGGATGAAAAGGTAGAAAAGCTTAGTGTTGCAAAGCAGCAAATGATTGAAATATGCCGCTCGCTGTCAACAAATTGTAAAATTTTAATCATGGATGAACCAACGGCATCCCTGGCGGCTGCCGAAGTGGAGACACTGATAAAATTAATGAAGCAGTTAAAAGAGAAAGGAGTAACCATCCTTTTTATTTCACACAAATTAAATGAAATATACGAGGTATGTGAAAGAATAACAGTGTTAAGGGACGGCAAATACATCGGAACGGAAACGGTTGAGGAGTTGTCTTATGACAGGCTGATCAATATGATGGTGGGCAGAGAAATTACCAATATATTTCCACCTCATATCAATAAGCCGGGAGAAGTTTTCTTTGCCGTAAACGACATTTGTTCGGATAAAGTCAGGAATGTCAGCTTTGACCTGAGAAAAGGCGAAATTTTAGGCTTTTATGGTTTGATGGGCTCAGGCAGATCTGAAATTATGCGGGCCTTATTGGGAATTGATAAAAGCAAAAAGGGAGATATCCTTTTAAACAATGAAAAAATACGTATTAATTAGCCTGTGGAGGCAACGCATTCGGGCATTGTTCTGGCTCCGGAAGACAGAAAGCACGAGGGATTAATATTGGCTCAAACAGTTACCTTTAACACGGTAATTGCTATTTTAGGAAAATTAATAAAGGGTATTCGGCTGAATTATAAGAGACAGGAAAAAATCATTACGGATATCAGCCGGAAATTACGATTAAAAACAGCCTCCTATGATACAAAGGTCATGAATCTGTCGGGAGGCAACCAGCAAAAGGTAGTACTGGCAAAGTGGCTGGTTACAAACCCCCAAATATTAATATTGGATGAACCTACAAGAGGTATTGATGTCGGAGCAAAACAGGAGATATATAAATTGATTTACGAAATCGTAGGTATGGGTGTCGGTGTTATCCTGATATCTTCTGAAATGCCGGAAGTCATTAATTTATGTGACAGGGTCTATGTAGTCAGAGAAGGAAAAATAACCGGATTATTAGGCAGAAAAGATTTATCGGAACAAACAATTTTAAAGTACGCTATTGGAGGGATCGGACATGAATAGAGAAACGGCGGGGGACATAAGAAAAAGCAGTCCCCTTATACAGTACATAAAAAATAATATAGGTATTTTAATAGGGCTTCTTCTGATGTGTATTTTGATATCCCTTGTTAAGCCCCAATTCTTAGCCACAAAGAATCTGCTGAATATTGTCCGGTCCGTATCCATAACCGCCATCTTGGGATTTGGGATGACTCTGTGTATTATTATCATGGGTATCGATTTATCACAAGGCTCTGTGATTGGCTTATGCTCCTGTTTTTGTGCATGGATGATTACAAATGTGGGCGCTCCGTTCTGGCTGGCAGTTATATCGGCTCTGTTCATAGGTGCGTTGTGCGGATTTTTGAACGGTGCTCTGTTAGCCTGTTTTCCTCTGCCGCCATTTGTCGTAACACTGGCATCACAGCTGATAGCGAGAGGCTTTTGTTATGTGATAACCAGAGGAAATATGATTAATGTGGATGCTTCCTTCGGAGAATTGGGAAACGGATATTTGTTTCAGGTAATTCCTTTGCCGGTAGTTTATATGCTGGTTTTGTTTGTTTTGATGTTTTTGCTTCTCAGCAAAACGGTTTTTGGCAGAAATGTATATGCTATTGGAGGAAATCCGGAGGCCGCACGTTTTTCCGGTATTAATATAAAAAAAGTCACCTGGCTGATTTACCTTATTTCCGGTACACTGGCGGGCATATGCGGTGTCATTTCCTGCTCCAGGGTAACCACGGGACAGCCTACGGCAGGCAATGCAATGGAATTTGATGCGGTTGCGGCATGCTATCTGGGAGGTATCAGCTATATGGGAGGAGAAGGCAGCATAGGAAGCACCCTGTTAGGAGCAATTGTATTAGGGACCCTTGCTAACGGTATGAGCATGTTACAGATACCCTGGTATGTGCAAAACATTACCAAGGGAGGCATAATTATGGCGGCTGTGTTCTTTGACGTTATGAATAAACAAAAACGTAAAAAAATCTAAGGAGAGAATAATATGAGAGAAATAGAAGCGAAAAAGCTTACGATAGAAGATTTTCACCCATATGGAGAATTCTTTTTTATGTCGAATCCCTCCGGTAATGCTTTTAAGGGAGAGGAAAGCTTGTTTTATCCTGACGCGGCAACTTTGGCGGTAAGCGGAGGGGAGCAGATTGGATTTTCTCTCCTTACGGCAGACAGGCAAAACATGATTGTACTATCTGCGATTTTCCCGAGGAAGAATACATAGAGATAAAGATATCCCGCTAAATGATACAGCATTATAAAAAATATTGAGAAGAGGTTTAATATGGCATTATATAATTATAAACAGATATTGGAATATGCAAAAGAACGTAAATTTACGGTAGGCGCTTTTAATTCTATGAACATGGAAACGGTTCAGGCAGCTGCCTCGGCGGCAGATAAAAAAAAGGTACCCTTAATTATTCAGACTTACCATGCTCATGTGGATTATGCGGGTGCGGATTATATACGGGCTATCTGTAACGTGGCTGCAAAAAATTCCGGTGTCATGTTAGCCATGGGACTTGATCATGGAAGAAATTTTGAGCAGGCAAAGCTCTGTATTGATGAAAAATTTTCGGGAGTTATGATCGATTTGGCATCGGAGGATTATGAGCTTAATGTAAGAGAGACCTGCAGAGTTGTGGAAATTGCTCATGCAAAGGGCGTATCGGTGGAAGCGGAGCTGGGGACTATCGTAACCGCCGACAGTACACCGGAACAGATAGCAAAAGGGTATACGGATCCTGAGATTGCAAGAAGATTTGTAAAGGAAACGGGAATAGACTGCCTTGCCGTATCCATCGGTACGGCCCACGGGATGTATAAGTATGACCCCGTTATTAATTTTGGTTTATTACAGGAATTGATAGAAACCGCCGATTGTCCGATTGTTGTTCACGGAGGCTCCAATACACCGGATGAGGATATTTTAAAAATGGTAAAACTGGGTATTGCAAAATTAAACATAGGAACGGATTTTTTCCGTGCTTATAACCAGGCTATGTATCAGGTGTTAAAGGAAAAAGGGGCGGAGACAGATATTGTTGAGATTATGTCTGCCGCAAGGAGTGCGGTAGAAAGAACGGCGATGAAAAAAATAGATTTACTGACAGCATATAGAATCTGATGACAGGGGGAGGCAAATGTCTTATATAAGTCTGGATGTAGGAACATCGGGTGTAAAAGGAGCAGTGATAAACGAAAAGGGAGAGATTTTATTTCTGACAAGTGAAAGATATTCTTTTTCATATCCTGAAGAAGGGTATGTGGAGATATCTCCCTTAAGGGTGTGGAATGCGGTACGGCTTGTATTGGGGAAAATTGGTTCCCAAAATTATCCGGTGAGGTTGCTTGCGGTATCTTCAATCGGTGAAACAATGGTGATACTTGATAAGCAGGATTTGCCCCTAATGAATGGAATTACTTATTTGGATCAAAGATGCAGGGACATTTTTTATGATATGGACAAAAAGTATGATATGCTTAAAATAAGCTATGTAACAGGGATGCCTTCCAACCAAATGTTCACATTATTTAAATATATCTGGCTGAAAGAAAACAGGGCTGATTTAATGCGAAGAGCAGACAAATATTTTCTGTTTGGTGATTATATCGGATATATGCTTTCGGGAGAAAGGGCTATTGATCCTTCTTCGGCTTCCAGAACAATGTTTTTTGACTCCCATAATCTGGATTGGTCGGAAGAAATTGCCCGGACGCTTGGACTGCCCATTGATCAATTTTCCAAGGTACGGAAAACAGGAACAATAATTGGTAAGATACGGACCGAACTGGCAGAGGATACGGGGCTGCCCATAAATCTTAAAATTATAATGGGCTGCCATGATCAGGCGGCAGCCTCTTTAGGAAGCGGTGCCGTATTACCCGGAGATATTATGGCAGGAGAGGGTTCTACGGAAAGCATCAACTTAATTATTGACCGTAAAAGCATTTCAGAAAAATTGATAGAAAAAAATTTGTGCTTTGAACCTTATATAGAACCGGGGCTTTATCAGACGTGTGTGGGCCAGCTGATGCACGGGACCAGTATCAGATGGTTTATACAGGAATTTGGATCCGATTTCGGAGTGCGGAATTTAAAGGACATACAAGGGAAGGATGAATATGAAAAAGCTTTTCAGGGCTGTGCCGGCCATGCGGGAAATATGTTTTTTTTCCCGTATCTGTCAAAGGTGAACAGTATGGATTCTGAAAACAATGCGTTGGGAGGTTTTATAGGAATGGATATTTCGACCAATCGGGCCATGATGTTTCGGGCATTGCTGGAAGGTCTCTGCTTTGAATCCTTAAAGTGCTTAAATGTGTTATCTGACGCAGGCTTTCCCATTCATTCCGTTATGGCTTCAGGCGGCTGCTCAAGGTCAGAGCTGTATATGCAGATGAAAGCCGATGTATGGGGAAAAGATATCCGTATTTTGACGAGTCCGGAAGCCGGAGTAATGGGATTGGCAATGATTTGTGCGAAAGCGGATGGGATTTTTAAAAACTATAAGGAGGCGGTGAAATCCTTTGTAAAAACAGATAAAAGATACCGGCCCTGTAAGGACTACGGTAATAAATTTAAAAAATATGATGAAATCAGCAAAATTATAAAAAGACTTTAATATAGCTATCATTCACCTTTCTGTTCTCCTTTGCAGCTACGCTTCCTCACATTTGCTATGGTTTTCCTGACAGGTACTGACAGCCGTATAGATTGACATGGAATTCATTTCATACTATTATAAAATTGGAATGTAAGCCAAGGCTTCGGTGCATAAGCAGCCAAGCCCTTCATGTGCATTCTTCTATTATAAAAAATGGTGATGAAATGAACTCCTATTATCGAATTGGTGAAGTCGCGAAACTGTTTTCCCTAAATATCCGAACCTTGCGCTATTATGACAGTATCGGTCTGTTTTGTCCTATGTATCAGGATAAAAGGACAGGCTACCGCTATTATTCGATCAATCAATTCGAAGAACTGAATGTAATACGTTATTTAAGAAAAATGGGTGTTCCCTTAGAAAAAATAAAACATATCGTAAAGAATCGAAATATTTATGACATTCTCCATATTTTTGAAGAGCAAAAGACCGAGATTAGAAAAAGAAAATTGGAATTGGAACTAATAGAAAAACAGGTAGATAATCGTATCAATCAGATAATAGAAGCTTTAAATCATACATTTCCTTTTGAGAAAGTGACAGAAAGAACCCTTCCCACCAGAAAATGTGTTTTTTTGAAAGAAAATATCCAAAGGGAATCGAATCTGGAAATGCCTATTCGAAGATTAGAGAATATGGCAAAAGTGCAGGACAGTATTTTTTTAGGCAAGATAGGATTATCTATTGCGAAAGAAAATTTAGAAAAAGAAAAATTTGATTTCTATGATTTTATTTTTCTGTTACTTGAGGAAGCGGACATTACCCATGAAACCTGCCATACGGTTTCAGAAGGCAGATACCTTTGTATTCGTTTTCGGGGAACCCATAAGGAAGCGCCGGCCAATTATGAAAAACTGATATTGCACTGCCGGAAAGAAGCTCTAAGGATAAAGGATAATTCCTTAGAAATTACTTATGTGGATTATGGACTGACTCAGGATGCGACACAATTCGTTACGGAAATACAAATACCTGTTGAAAATGCATATGCATAACTTTGTGAATTTTGAAGCATTTAATGATGAGGATGTAAAAAAAATAATAGACTATTCACTGGAATTACAGGGAAAGGACTCAATGAAAGCCATCATTGAAAAATTTGGAAGCCTTGAGGATTATCGGACTTTTTTAGCCCAAAATCTGAAAGATGAAAAATTAAATGCACATTTGATTAAAATGTATGGAAGCGAGGATAAAGCGGTAGAAGCAAGTCTAAAATCGACAGGAAACAAAGAAGAATTTAAGAAACAACAGGATGAAATCGACAAAACCTATAGACAGTTTTCACTGGCTAAGGAAACAGGCAATGCAGCCATAGCAATGGAAGCAGTTGAAAAACTTGCAGAAAATTACAAGTCCATGTTTAGACTTGATAATGCAAGATATATACTTCTGGAATTGGCAAACGATTATTTGCATAATTCAAAACTAACAGAAGCTACAGATAAGCAGTATGGAATCTGAACTATAGAATACATTGGCCAGGCCATACAGGACTATTACGGGGTGTAAAATTAAATGAGTAAATATCGTATCTTATGGGAATATGTTCAGAAAAACGGCAGTCCGGCATTCAAATTGACTTTTAATGAAATTAACGATATTGTAGGAATACCGATAGACCATTCTTTTTTGAAGTACAAGAAAGAATTAACTGAATATGGGTATCAGCTTGGGAAAATATCTATGAAAGAGCAGACGGTTGTTTTTAATAAGATTGATATATGAAAGAAAATACGATTAAATTAAGGAGCATCTCATTCGGAGGTGTTTTTTTTCATGCCTATTTTTAGGAGGAGGGCAGATGGGAATCAGAAGTTTATAATCATATCTTGAATTGCTGTGGTATTGGGACGAAGGAGGGGCGATATTACCAAAGATCAGTACGAAGCTCTGCAAAGGGAAATCATCGAAACTGAACTGAACACCAACTCCTATATCTTGATAATATTCGGCTGCCCGTATATAATATTAGTATTGACATGGAAAGGACGTGGGATTTATGGAATATATATCTGCCCCGGAAGCTGCTAAGAAATGGGGTATTTCAGAACGGCGGGTACAAAAACTTTGTGAAGAAAACCGTATAGCAGGAGTAGTGAAATTCAGCCGTATGTGGCTGATACCAAAAGACGCAGTAAAGCCCATAGACGGAAGATTAAGATTCAATATTTAAATGTTGGATGCAGGACGAAGATGTTTCTAGATATATGTACTGGTTTCTGTAAAGGTATTAAAAAATCACGAAAAAAATCAATTACTTTTAAATAAGATGCATAAAAAAAGCTTGACCCTCTAGCGGCTGGAGGGTTTACTCTGGGAAAAAAGGAGTAAAAGGAGGAGCTTATGAAAACATTAATTCTGGGAAATGAGGCACGTGTGAATAAATACCGCAGCTATTGTCAAATTCCAGAGGATATGGAGCTGGTATTTGCCAATCCCTATCTTTCCGATGATGAGATACTGGCTGTTTGTGACGATGCGGAATTTATTATGTCTGATCCTATGGGAAGGGTAAGCGGCAATTTAATAGCAAATATGCCGAATTTGAAATTAATACATTCGGAGGGTGTGGGTTTTAACGGTATTGATATTGAGAAGGCAAAGGAGCTGGGCATTTTTGTCTGTAATAATCAGGGGATTAATGCCGCCGCCGTTGCGGAGCAGACGATTCTTTTAATGCTGGGATTATTGCGAAGTGTGATTATCGGTGACAGACAGGTTCGAAATGCGAAGCAGATAGAGATGAAGGAAAAATTAATGGTTGAGGGAATCAGGGAACTTCGGGATTGTCATATAGGTCTTATCGGCTTTGGCGATATTGCGAAGGAAACGGCATTACGCCTAAAAGCCTTTGGCTGCAGAGTCAGCTATTACAGCAGAAGGAAAAAATCACAGGAGGAAGAAGAGGAGTATGGGGTATCCTATATGCCCCTTGCGGTTTTAGCGAAAGAATGTGATATCATCAGTTTACATGTGCCGGTTACAAAAGAAACGGTTAATATGATCAATGAAGATTTTTTGGGGTTAATGAAACCCACCTCCTATATTGTAAATACGGCAAGAGGCGATATTGTGGATCAGGAAGCTCTGAGAGAAGCTCTGGAAAAGGGTACGATTGCAGGAGCCGGTCTGGATACTCTTTATCCGGAGCCGGTATGCTCCGATAACCCTTTATTAAACTTATCTGAGGATTCGAAGGATAAAATACTGTTTTCACCCCATTTAGGCGGAATTACGGAAGGCGCTTTTATCAGAAGCCATAGTACTGTCTGGGAAAATATTACAAGAGTGTTAAAGGGAGAGCGACCTGTCCATATTGTCAACGGAGTTGAAAAAATAAGAGTAAAATAATATAATACATATAATGATATATCCATTACATGAAAAGATAGGAGATAGTATGATAGCAAAAAATTATTTGGAAATGTTACAAAGAAAGTCGGTCATACGGGAAATGGCAGAGGCCTCTGCCAAAGCTGCTGCCGAAATCGGAGCCGAAAATGTTTTCGATTATACCCTGGGAAATCCTTCCGTGCCGGCACCGCCCAAATTTACGGAAATTATGGTGGAGCTGCTTACGAAAAAGGATCCGGTAGCCTTACATGGTTACAGTCCCAGCCTTGGCATCCGGGAGGTAAAAGAAGCGGTAGCCCAATCCCTGAATAAAAGATTTGGCATGAGCTATAAGGGAACCCATATTTTTATGACCAACGGAGCTGCCGGTGCTTTGGCCCATGCATTGCGATGTGTTGTGGAAAAAGGGGATGAAGTTATTACCTTTGCCCCCTTTTTTCCGGAATATGTTCCCTATGTTACGGGTGCCGGCGGTGTATTAAAGGTAGTACCTGCCGATACAAATAGCTTTCAGATTAATTTTGACGAGCTTGAAAAAATGCTTAATCCTAAAGTCATGGCAATTTTAATCAATACCCCGAATAATCCGTCCGGTATGGTTTATGCTACCGAAACGATAAAAAAACTGGCAGAAATTTTAAAACAAAAGGAAAGAAAATACGGACATGACATTTATATCATATCCGATGAACCCTATCGTGAAATTATTTTTGCCGGAGTGGATTCCCCTTATATTTCAAGATATTATGATAAGACCCTAAGCTGCTACTCCTATAGCAAATCCCTGTCTCTTCCCGGTGAAAGAATCGGCTATGTGGCTGTTAATCCGGCATGCAGGGATGCGGAAACCATGGTTGCTATGTGCGGACAGATATCAAGGGGAATCGGACATAATTGTCCGGCTTCCATTATACAACTGGCAGTATCCGGAATGCTTTACGATACATCGGATTTGTCCGTATATGAAGCCAATAAAAACATTTTATATAAGGAGCTGACAAGACTGGGATTTTCCTGCGTGGAGCCCGGCGGAACCTTTTATATTTTTCCCAGGGCTCTTGAAGAGGATGCCGTTGCCTTCTGTAAAAAGGCTGTAAAATATCATTTATATTTAGTACCGGGCAACAGTTTTGGAGTAGAGGGTTATTTTAGAATGTCCTATTGTATTTCTACGGAAAAAGTTAAGCGCTCCATACAGGCTTTTGAACAGCTGGTAAAAGAGTACCATTAAAATATCTATCTCCAAACTCATACTGTTTTAATAGGGATATCTGTTCTTTTCATATTTTGCGATAGGTTCGGGGCCTCTTACAATAGTTCTGACTATCTGCAGGATACCCTCCTTATTGGCCTTGACCCGCCAATCTACCATTAAAATTTTATTGTTTACGATTTCAATTCCCGTAATGCCCTTGGAACGGATACAGCAGCCGGTATTATAATAGGGCAGTTCATTTGCCTTAGGGAATTTTGGTCTGTGGGTGTGGCCGCATATCAGCATTCTCTTAGATTCCCTGATATATTCCTTATAATTTTTTTCAATCTTATGCCTGCGGTATAGGTTCTTTGCGGGGCTGGCAGGATTCTGAAATCCTACCACGTGCAGGTATTTCCAGAAAAAGCGTAGAAGTACCATGGCTACGACCCAAAACTGATCATTTAAAAAATCTCCCTGATGCCCATGGACAACCAATATTTCCTGCCCGGTCTTTTTACTTTTTAAAACAAGTGCCTCATAGGGCTTGATGCCATTAAACAGCTCATGCAGTCTTTGCTTGTATTCATCATAAAAGGTATAATAATATTTTTTGACAAAGGATTTTCTTTTTAAATAAATATTGTGATTACCATATAAGAGGTACAGACGCCCTGCATCATAAAATTTTTTCATGACTAAAAAAATATCACTATGTGCCAGCCGTATATGTTTAAAGTCCCTGTATTCCCAAAGCTCATCTCCGTCACCTGCTTCTACATAGGTATAACCGTTATAATAATAGTAATCAAGGGCATGAAGCAGAATGTTCTGATTTCTGGCAAACTGGTCTGATGCGCTGTCATCCCCCCTGTGCATATCACTGAAGAAAATATATTTGGAGTCTTTATCGAAATATTCCAATTTTGCATGATTATAGGCTTCTTCCAATCTTTTATTGGTAAACATGGCTACCTCCCATTATTTTCATATTGGGTAATATAAATTGTATTATATGTATTGGCTACAATTTTATGTAATGGGGTTATTATATTTAAATCATAGAATGGAATATATAGGGAAATGTGTTATAGTAATGTAATAAAGTGCATTTACTTAGTGTGGGGAAGAATAGTGAATTTATTTGAAAGAAAGGTTTCAGAATTATGAGAAAGTATTTTATGACAACAAAACGTCTCGGATTCTCTACGTGGCAGGAAGGGGATAGGGATTTAGCTGTCACATTATGGGGCAGTAAAGATGTAACTAAATATATATGTGCATCCGGTGTATTTACGGCACAACAAATTGAAGACAGGCTGAAAAAGGAAATGGAAAACCAAAAGCAGTTAAATATGCAGTATTGGCCTCTTTTTATTAAAAATGGAAACCAATTCATTGGCTGCTGCGGGCTGCGTCCCTCTGCTGCAAAGAAGAATGTTTTTGAATTAGGCTTTCATCTTACAAAGGACAATTGGGGAAAGGGTTATGCTATGGAGGCAGCTGATAAAGTAATTACTCATGCATTTATATATTTGAATGCAGCGGAATTGTTCGCGGGACATCATCCCGCAAATGAAAAATCAAGAAAAATACTTACAAAACTGGGATTTATTTATCATGGTGATGTTTTTTATGAACCAACAGGCCTTTTTCATCCCTCCTATTTTTTGAAGAATGTGTAAAAATGATACGGTAATGATTTCGTAGTAACATTCGTAATAACACATTCGTAATAAATTATACTTGCATTTTCTGTTTTTTTATAGTACAATTCAAATCGTGTTACAAAGGTGATTAAAGCCTGTTTGAAATATTTATAAGTATTATAAATATATGCAAAAAATTTTTGACCATTTCTTTTATTGTATTGTAATTTTTTTAGCGATAGGAAATGTAAAAGAAATAGAATGCCATACGGACAGCAAGGTCAAATGCCGATCGGCAACTTCGTTGCCTTATTGATTGAGCTAAGGCTCAAATTTTATAAGTTGGTTACTTACAACCGTGTGCGCCTGCACATCACACTTGTGAAACAATCAATAAGAGTAGTAAAAGTAATTTCTTGCTATATAGACTCTAATCGCTAAAGGGAAATGATTAAAATGATTATTTATTTTGATTATTTATCACAATAAGGTTGTGAAATCATAATTAGCAAATTGTCGCTCAAGTGGAAAGGAATGTTTCCATTTGGGCTTTTTTAATGCCATAGGAAATTGCGTCCTGTGAAAGGGATACGATATTAGGGAAGGAACGTGGTAATACTAATAATAATGTGGTTACGGAAAGGTGGACTATGGAAAATAAATTAAAGCTATATGGATTTAATAATTTAACGAAGTCTCTGAGTTTTAATATTTATGATGTCTGTTATGCAAAAAGTGAAAGGGAACAAAGGGATTACATTGCCTATATTGACGAACAGTATAATTCGGAACGGCTTACTAATATATTATATCATGTAACGGAAATGATAGGTGCCCATGTACTAAGCGTGTCAAAGCAGGACTATGATCCGCAGGGGGCCAGTGTTACTTTTTTAATTGCGGAAGAATCCATGCGTCCCAATATTATTAATGCCGGCAAAGATGCCGGTTCATTGCATGGAGAAACGGTAGTTGCGCATCTGGATAAAAGTCATGTTACCGTACATACTTATCCTGAATATCATCCGGATACCTTTTTGGCAACCTTTCGTGTAGATATAGACGTTGCAACATGCGGAGAAATCACACCCTTAAGTACCTTGGATTATTTGATCGGCAGCTTTGATTCGGATATTATCACTATGGATTACCGTGTACGCGGCTTTACCAGGGATGTCAGCGGTAAGAAGGTATTTACCGATCATAAAATAACCTCCATTCAGGACTACATTGAGGATAAGGTTTTGGAAAAATATGATGCCATAGATATTAATGTGTTTCAATCTAATATATTTCATACCAAAATGCTAATTAAGGAAATAAATCTGCAAAATTATCTTTTTAAAACGGATGTTTATGAGCTGCCGCCTAAAACGAGACTGCAGATTACCGATAGTCTCCGGAGGGAAATGATAGAAATTTTCAGTGGGAGCAATGTGTATTGATACGGCGGATATTTAGCGAACATTGTACTGGAAAAGGAGAAAAATAATATGTCGAAATTGGATCAAAATAAAACTCCTATATTAGAGGCACTGAATAAACTGAAAACAAACAGAATCGTACCCTTTGATGTACCCGGTCATAAAAGAGGAAAAGGAAATAAGGAGCTGACGGATTTTCTGGGGGAAAAATGTATGTCCGTAGATGTTAATTCCATGAAGCTGTTAGATAATCTCTGTCATCCCGTTTCCGTAATCAAAGAAGCGGAAGAACTGGCGGCTGAGGCCTTCGGAGCGGCTTATGCATTTTTTATGGTGAACGGAACTACGTCGGCTGTACAAAGTATGATTCTTTCTTCCTGTAAAAAGGGAGATAAAATTATTCTGCCTCGAAATGTACACAGGAGTGTTATTAATGCTTTAATATTGTGCGGTGCCATACCCGTTTATGTAAATCCCGAGATAAATCATGAGCTGGGTATTTCTCTGGGGATGACCTTTCAGGATGTAGAGCAGGCGATTACGGAAAATCCTGATGCCAGGGCCGTACTTGTCAATAATCCTACCTACTATGGTATCTGCTCGAATATAAGAACCATAACGAAGCTGGCACATAAATTCGGGATGCTGGTACTGGCTGACGAAGCCCATGGAACCCACTTCTACTTTGGAGAAAATTTACCCGTAAGTGCCATGGCAGCC
>CAMJWQ010000044.1 GCA_946409475.1 uncultured Lachnospiraceae bacterium | reverse complement strand
CTATTAATAGTTCTTTAGGCTTTATTTATATATATTTATTTTGTCCTAAATAATACAGCATGTCCCTTATCTGTTTTTATCCTTCTATTGGAAAGTTATTATACCTCTCATATCCCCAATTTTAGCACATTGCTTTTTTTTCTTCAATAATTTAACCGCTTTAATTCCGTAATATAATTATTCTGTTCCATATCCTGAAGCAGGTAATACTCCTTTATTGCTATGCTGGATTTTTCAGCTCATGGCAAAGGCTTTCTACAACAAGGTTATAGAAAGCCCTTTAAAAATACTATTTACTTTTCCGTATCGGAGCTTGGGTTATCTCGAAAACGACGTATTGATTACCGATAGATAATATCATCTCTACCCGGCCCATTTGATATCATGGTGATGGGAAAACCGATTTTATCCTCAACAAACTCTATATATTTCCTGCAGTTTTCAGGCAATTCCTCATAGCATTTTACTCCCCGGATCTCTGTCTTCCAGCCGGGCAGCACCTCCAAAACAGGCTTTGCTTTTTTAAGCCTGTCCGTAGTAGGGAAATCTGTCGTTACCTGCCCGTCAATTTCGTAGCCTACGCAAACCGGTATTTCGTCCAGATAACCAAGAACATCCAACACGGTAAATGCCACATCCGTAGTCCCCTGTATACGGCATCCATATTTTGATGCTACCACATCAAACCATCCCATTCTTCTTGGCCTGCCCGTAGTTGCTCCAAATTCTCCGCCGTCTCCGCCGCGTCTCCTAAGCTCATCCGCCTCATCTTTGAATATTTCGCTGACAAACGCTCCTGCGCCTACGGCACTGGAGTATGCTTTACATACGGTTATTATTTTTTTTATTTCATATGGGGGAAGTCCTGCTCCGATTGCCCCGTAAGCAGCCAGGGTAGAAGAGGAAGTTACCATGGGATATATTCCATGATCCGGATCCTTTAAGGAACCTAATTGGCCTTCCAACAGGATTTCTTTTCCTTCCTTAACAGCCTTCCATAAATAAGCCGATACGTCGCAGACCATGGGCTCTATCATGCTACGGTAGCTTATCATTTCATCAAACAAATCCCCGCTGTTAAGCATCGGTTTATGATATAAATGTTCTAATAATACATTTTTTATTTCACATACCTGCTTTAATTTTTCTTTTAAATTCTTTTCATCAAATAATTCGCTGACCTGAAAACCAACCTTAGCATATTTATCCGAATAAAAGGGCGCGATTCCTGATTTGGTCGAGCCAAAGGATTTTCCGCCCAGACGCTCCTCCTCATACTGGTCAAACAGAATATGATAGGGCATAACGATCTGCGCCCTGTCGGATATCAGGATATGGGGCATGGGGACACCACGCTCAATAATGTCCTGTATTTCCTTAAATAAAACGGGGATATTTAAAGCGACACCATTTCCTATAATACTGGTGGTATGGTCGTAAAAAACCCCTGAAGGCAGCGTATGCAGCGCAAATTTTCCATAATTATTCACTATGGTATGCCCTGCATTGGCACCGCCTTGAAATCTTACGATAATATCCGCTTCCTTGGACAGCATGTCCGTAATCTTGCCTTTTCCTTCATCTCCCCAATTTGCTCCGACAACTGCTTTAACCATATCTTTTCCTCCTGCCAATACCTGATTTTTGTTGTTTGGTATTTAGTATTTCGTAATCCCTTGCCGTTCATACTTTATAATTGTACCATTCCCACCAGGTCCGATAATACCTCACCAAGCAACTAAATTATAACATAGAGGAGAATATAATTAAAATCAATGTTATTTATGATAGGCATAATTATTACTTATACCATTATCATTTGAAACAGCTTATCAGCAGCCTTTGATAAAGGTCTGCTCTTATTCCGGATCAGATAAAAATTTCTTGCAGGCATAGATTCCATAAAGCTAAGGCGTGCTAAGTTTCCCTCTTCCAATTGCAAAGCTGCAAATTCTTCCATCACATAGCCGATGCCCAGATTACGGAAAGCGAATTCTACAATCATATCACTGGTAGCTAATTCGAATTCCGGATTAATGCTCAAATTTCTTTCTTTTAGAAACCGGTCCAGATACAGTCTGGAGCTTGTATTATTCTCCAGGCATATAATAGGAAGCTTATTTAAATCTTCAAAAGTCAGCTTTTGGTTAATTAAATAATGAAATTTACTTCCTGCTATAAAAATATCCCGTATTTCCTTCACAGGAATCATCTGCATTTCGGCTTTTGCCTGCACAGGTGCACTCACTATCCCAAAATCAATTTTCCCTTCCTGTAAATACTGTAAGGTTTCAGGAGTAGGACCGTTTGTGACTTTTACCTTAATATTCGGATACCTTTCATGATATTCCTCCAAATAGGGTAATAAAAAGAAACGAAGGGTCATATCACTGGCTCCTATCCGCACTTCTCCTCCCTCCAGGTTCAAAAGTCTTAAGAAATTCTCTTCCCCCAATTTCATGGTTTCATATCCCTTTTTTATATAGGTAAAAAGAGTTTTTCCTTCCATAGTAAAAACCACTCCCTTGGAAGTGCGTGTAAACAGGCCTGCTCCCAGGCTTTCCTCCAAATGGCGGACCGCCTGGCTGACGGCAGGCTGGGATAGGGAAAGCTCCTCCGCTGCTTTTGTAATGCTTTGCCGCATACCCACATAATAAAATATCTTATAATATTCCAGATTAATATTTGTCATGGCATTACATTCCTTTTTCATGATATACTTATTATAAGCTTATTCTATTTTCTATTTGATTTCAATCCTAATTATGGTTTCATCTTTCACTCACGAGAGTCAAAAATATAAAAGGAGAGCCTTATGCCTGTTTTAAAGGAACAAATTTCAAACATACTGGATATGGGCATTTTATTAACCAGAGGAAATGATAGTGAAAATATTTTAGAAATACTGGTCTCACAAGCTATGGATATTTCCAAATGTGAGATTGCTGCCCTTTACATGCTGGAAAATGCCAGCCTGGTCCATCATATGACCTATTATAAGTACGAAAAAAAGAGTGCCATTACGATTCCCACTCTTTCTTTATCCGATCATAATATTTTTACAGATACCCTTCACCGTAAAATCAGCTTTAACCATGCAGATATACCGGATGATAAGCAATCAGACCATACCTTCTTATTTCTTAATAAATTTTCTGAGAAATATCAAATACGTTCCTTTTTATCAATACCTTTATTATCTAATCAGGAGGATGCGATGGGTGTTCTTGCCCTGATTAACTCTAAGGATTCCTCAGGGAATATCGTTCCCTTTGACTGTTTATCGGAAAAAATCATTCTATCCCTGGCTTCTCAAGCCTCCGTTACCATCGCTAATATGATTTATCTTAAAGAAATCAAGGACTTATTCCACTCTTTTATCTCAGCCATGGCCGCCGCTATCGATCAAAGAACACCCTATAACGGCAGTCACACCAGAAACGTAACAAAAAATGCCGGTTCCTTCCTTGATTTTTTAAACGACAAATACCAAAAGAAGGAATTTGGAGAATATTTTAATGAAAACCGAAAAGAACAGCTGGTTATGGCCGCCAACTTACATGATATCGGCAAGATGATCATACCCCTGGGAATAATGAATAAAGCCAGCCGTTTGGAGGGCAGTCTGCCGGCTATAGAAAATCGGTTTTTATTGATTGCTTCGTATTTAAAAATAGATTTTCTGGAAAAAAGATTAACAAAAGAAGAATATAAAAGGAAAGACCTTTTCTTAAAAAATTCATGGCAGTTAATTAAAAATATCAACAGCAGGGAGGAATTGCCGGAAGAATACAAACAGCAAGTGGAAAATATCGCCGACTGCTGTTATCAGGGTAAGAATGGCATGTGCATTTCTTACCTGACCCCTTATGAAAAGGAATGCTTGCTGATCAAACACGGCACATTAACAGATTCCGAACGTGAAATCATGAAAAGCCATGTGGCTATGACCTCCAAAATACTGGAAAATATTAACTTCGAATCTCATTATAAAAATGTTCCCCTATGGGCAGGAGCTCATCATGAATTATTAGACGGAAGCGGCTATCCTAAAGGACTTACAAAAGAATCTATGCCTGCGGAAATACGAATTTTGGCAATGCTTGATATTTACGATGCTTTAACGGCAGCAGACAGACCTTATAAAAAACCCGTTTCAAAAACACAGGCTGTCGCTACTCTGCATGACATGGCAAAAGCCGGGAAATTGGATAAAAATTTAGTCGTTCTATTTGAAGAATTTATCCGTAATGAGTAGAGTTTCAAACGCTCAGTTTACTTTACACGTTTATATTTGCTTTTATGCCTAATGATTCTTTATTTTCCGATAAAAGAGGGTAAATTACCGTGTTTAAATAATTTTCTACCTGTTCTTTCGCCCTGCCCGTGTATTTAACAGGATCCATTGTTTTCTTTAAGTCTTCCATGTTCAAAGAAAATGCCGGATCATTAGCGATTAATTCCAGTAAATTATTATCCAGGCCCTTTTCTTTCACATTTTTACCGGCTTCCATGGATAAAATACGGATTCGTTCATGAAGCTCCTGCCGGTCACCACCTGCTTTTACGGCATCCATCATAATATTTTCCGTTGCCATAAAAGGAAGCTCCGCCATTAAATGCTTCTCAATCACCTTTGGATATACTACCAATCCATCTACAATGTTTAAGCATAAATCCAGGATTCCGTCTGTCGCCAGAAATCCTTCCGGGATACTTAAACGCTTATTAGCCGAATCATCAAGTGTTCTTTCAAACCATTGGGCTGCGGAAGTAATGGCAGGATTTAAGGTGTCCGCCAGCACATACCTGGCCAGGGAGGCTATTCTTTCACTTCTCATGGGATTTCGTTTATAGGCCATGGCAGAGGAGCCGATCTGGTCTTTCTCAAAGGGTTCCTCCACTTCTTTTAAATGCTGTAACAAACGGATATCATTGGAAAACTTATGGGCACTGGCCGCAATCCCTGCCAGAACGTTTAATACTCTGGTGTCAATCTTACGGGAATAGGTTTGTCCGGAAACAGGATAGCATTCCTCAAATCCCATTTTCCCGGCAATTCTTCTATCCATCTCCTCTACTTTTTCATGATTACCGTCAAATAATTCCAAAAAGCTGGCCTGGGTACCTGTGGTTCCTTTACTTCCAAGGAGCTTCATCCCGGAAAGCACAAAATCCAATTCCTCTAAATCCAGCATAAATTCCTGTATCCACAAGGCCGCTCTTTTTCCTACGGTTGTAGGCTGGGCCGGTTGAAAGTGGGTAAAGCCTAATGTAGGAAGTGCTTTATATTTTTCTGCAAAAGCCGCCATTTCGGCTATCACATTGATTAGCTTTTTCTTAACTGATTTCAGGGCCTCCGTCATTATGATAAGGTCCGTATTATCGCCCACATAGCAGGAAGTTGCTCCCAAATGAATAATTCCCTTCGCTTTCGGACATTGTTCTCCATAAGCATATACGTGAGACATTACATCATGACGTACCAGTGCTTCCCTTTGTCTGGCGACTTCATAATTGATTGTATCCTGATTTGCCTTTAATTCCGCAATCTGTTCGTCGGTGATAGGCAGTCCCAGTTCCTTCTCTGTTTCAGCCAGTGCAATCCACAGCTTCCTCCAGGTTCTAAATTTCATATCCTGGGAAAAAATATACTGCATCTCTTTTCCTGCATATCGTTCCGAAAGAGGGCTTGTATAACGGTCTGTCATCATTTCTATATTCACTCCAATCTTCTATTCCTGATACTCTCCCCTGATATCCTCCGTAGGCGGATCTAAAGGATAATTACCGGTAAAGCAGCCTTTACAAATAGAAATACCCTCTACCATTTCCTCCAGCCGGTCTATTCTAAGGTAGGCCAGGGAATCTGCACCAATCACCTTACAGATATCATCAACGGTCCGATTATAAGCTATTAACTGTTCTCTGGCGGGGACATCGGTGCCAAAATAACAGGGCCATAAAAAGGGAGGAGAGGATACACGCATATGCACTTCTTTTGCTCCTGCTTCTTTTAGCATACTTACAATTCTGTCACTGGTAGTTCCTCTGACGATGGAATCGTCTATCATAATAACCCTTTTACCGGCCACCGCCTCCCGTAATACATTTAATTTGACCTGTACGCTGGATTCCCGGGTTTTCTGCTTTGGCTTAATAAAGGTTCTGCCTACATAAGTATTTTTAACAAATGCGGAACCGTAAGGAATATCGGATTGTAGGGAATAGCCCAAAGCAGCCGCATTACCGGATTCCGGTACACCCACTACCAAATCGGCTTCTACGGGCGAATCCATGGCAAGAAATTTACCGGCCAATATTCTCGAGTTATATACACTAACCTTATCAATATAGCTGTCAGGACGGGCAAAATAGATATATTCAAATACGCACCTGGCCTGCTTTTCTTTGGCAAGACATAAACCGGTATCGGATTGTATACCGGCTTCCGGAGTTATGGTTACTATTTCTCCCGGTAAGATATCTCTTACAAAGACAGCTCCCACCGTATCCAATGCACAGCTCTCCGAGGCAATGATATAAGCATTATCTCTTTTTCCGATGCACAGGGGTTTAAAGCCGAAGGGGTCCCTGGCTCCTATTAATTTTCTGGGTGACATGACAATGAGGGAATAGGCCCCCTTGATCTTTTTCATTGCTCTGCCGACAGCCTCTTCCACCGTCTTGGAATGTAATCTTTCTCTGGCTATATGATAGGCAATTACTTCCGAATCCACGGTGGTTTGGAAAATAGCCCCCGAGTATTCCAATTCTCTCCTTAATTCAGGAGCATTGATCAAATTACCGTTATGAGCAAGTCCTAAGGTTCCCTTAACATAATTAAGGACCAGCGGCTGGGCATTTTCTCTGGTACTGCTGCCTGCAGTTGAATAGCGGACATGACCGACTCCGATATCACCTTTTAAGTTATCTAAAATTTCCGGTGTAATTGCTTCGTTAACAAGCCCCATCTCTCTTACAGAGAGTACTTTTTTAGGCCCGTTCGTATCACTGACGGCTATCCCGCAGCTTTCCTGTCCCCGATGCTGTAATGCAAATAATCCGTAATAGATGGCAGAAGCTACGTTATGCCCGTCAAAATCATACATACCAAAGACTCCGCATTCCTCGCGAAGCTTATCCGTTGCCTCTTCCTGCTCATATAAATTTCCCATGGCTTCCTTAACCTTTCTAAGAAAAAACTATGCAAGGCCTAAACGCTTAAATACCTCGTTATAAGCCTCTTCCACGTTGCCGAGATCTCTTCTGAAACGATCTTTATCTAATTTTTCCTGTGTATGAACATCCCATAATCTGCAGGTATCCGGAGAAATTTCATCTGCTAAAATAATTTGTCCTTTATATCTGCCAAATTCTATCTTAAAATCGATAAGCTGCATATCAGCTTCTAAAAAGTACGCCTTTAAAACATCATTCACCTTAAATGCATATTGGGTAATGATATTAATTTCCTCTCTGGTGGCAAGGTTTAATGCAATGGCAAAATAATCGTTAATCAGCGGATCACCCAATTCATCATTTTTATAACTGAATTCAAGGGTAGGTGCGGTGAATTTTGTTCCCTCAGGCACCCCTAAGCGTTTTGAGAAGCTTCCTGCCGCAACATTACGGATGATGACTTCCAAAGGCACAATGCTGACCTTTTTCACCAAGGTTTCCCTGTCACTTAACTCTTCAATCAAATGTGTACTTACGCCTTCTTTTTCCAATAATTTAAAAACGTGATTAGTCATACGGTTATTAATGACACCTTTTCCGACAATAGTACCCTTCTTTTCTCCGTTAAACGCGGTGGCATCATCCTTATAGTCAACAATCAGCATGTCTTCCGCATCTGTTTTATAAACCTTCTTTGCTTTGCCCTCATAGAGTAACTCTAATTTTTTCATTGCAATCCACCTATCCTTTTTTTATATGATTATTAGCAGAATTAATAAGTACAGCTTATAAATAAGTGTTGATACTTTCAAAAAAATTATAATACATAGATTCTTTAAAATCAAGTGCAATGATTTGCTACGATTCAGCCATGCAGAAATAAGTGTGTAAACTGACCGTGAGTGCTTGTACTCTAAGGACAATTTGTACATTCTGGCACATTATGAATGGTATGGCTGAATCGTAATCCGTTAATAAGAATCTACTATATCAAGTATTTCCTTTGCATATTCCGGATATTCTTTTACCAGTTCTTTTACTTCTTCCTTTACCAGATTCATGTTATTTTGGTAAAACTCCATATTTTTTCTAAGCTTTTGCCGTCTTGTATTTAATTCATGCCTTACTTCTACCATTTCCTTGGGGTTAATTAATGCAATAGTACGGTGTATCCAAAAATTAGGATCTTTAATATTGTATTTTCTCAGGGTACCCATTAATTCGCGGTTATAATAATCTAAATCATCCGTTGTTTTTTTATAGCGTTCCTTTTGCGCTTTTGCTTCCAGGTAACGTTCCCATAAGAACTGTAATTCATGGGAGCTGTTAACTCTATATTTTACATAAGAGTATTCCAGTAAATTGGTAACATTAACATATTTAATTTTAATTTTATTTAATAGCAGGATGATTTTATTCAGCTTTTTAGACACCGCTTCCATTTCGCTTTTATTTCTATAATTTTTAATGTAACTGAAGAAAACTATGATAATGGCAAAAGAAGCTGCTATCAGCAGAGGTATGTCCAAACGTATATCCAGAACAAAATTAGAAAATAAAATCATCATAAAAGCAATGGCTAAAACCGAAAAAGATATCCTGCTGATTATGTTTATTTTACCCTGCTGGCTGATCAATTCTTCTTTTCTATAGAATAAACTCCCCTTTTCTCCCTCCAGGTGCTGTAAATCCTTTTTCACCAGCATCTGGTATTCTTCGTTCTTTTTTATGCGTTTAATGATATCCGGCAGTTCCCCCTCATAATTTTCTATCCTGTGATACTGTACATCTGTCATTTTATGATCGGTACTTCTATATTTTTCCCGCTCCGAATCAATCATTACAATTTTTCTGGAAATTTCCGTAAGCTCCGCCTTCTCTTCAATAGGAAGTGCATCTATTTCCTGAATATCCGTCAGATAAGAAGTAACCACCTGATATTCGTGCCTGGCATCCTCTTCCTCCTTAGCCGCATCTACAATCTGCTCACAACAGGCTAAAACATATCTTCTGCGCTGTTCTTCATCTGTTATTTCGAGATTATCCCTGCGGAGAAATATGGAATCTGCCTGATCAGCGAACAATTCTTCTTCCGTTTCTTTATTCTTTTTAAGCCAAAATTTTTTTATCCGGTCAAATAGTTTCATCTCTTCCTCCGTTAATTTCTACACGATGGATATCCTGTAGCTTTCCTTCCATTTATTAAGCAATTCATCAACACTTTCATTATAAGCCTGCATAAGACCTGCCTCCTTTTGGAATAAAACCTCCTTTATGGCAGCACTTACGTTTTCTTCGCTGTTTTCAAGTATTTTTGTGATTTTTTCTTCTAAAAGAAGTGCGGTTTCTTCGTCATTAAACTCCCCGACCACTTTTTCTATATAAAGATCTTTTTGATATAAAAAACGGCAGGAAGCTAAATATTGCATTTTAGATTGGTCATCTCCATTTAATGCAAAAGCCTTTTTAAAATAATAAGCCGCTTTTTCAAACAAAAATAATTTTGCATATACATAACCCATATTATGCATGATTGCTGCCAGTATACCAGGATCCTGTTCTCCCTCCAGTGCCCGTAATGCCTTTTTATACTCACTCACCGCTAAAACATATTTCTTACGTTCCACAAGATAATCCGCTCTGCATTTTATTCGTTTTCCTCTGGGAAGCAGGGTATTATCATCCAGGGCCTTTAGGACGGCCTGCTGTTCTGCCATGGTCAGATAATGAATGCTGCCTATGAGCTTTGAAATAAAATCACGTAAGGATCCATTGGTATCCATTATTTTTTTCAATTCTTTTCCCAACGCCGACCGGTCATTTTGTGTGGTAATCCAAATACACAAATCAACACGCATAAAGGATTCATCAAATAATACGGTGTGCTTTTCCAGCAAATAGCAAAGCTCCTCCATCGAATAAATATATAGACCTAAATTACCTAAAAAATATGGGTATTCTGCAAGCTTTGTATTGCATGACAAAATTCCTCCCATTCAGTCCTCCCTATTCCATATCCATTTTAAATATCCATTTCTTACCCGAGCTTATGAAGATCTCTCCAAACCCCAAATCCCGGATCTCTAAAATAAATTTATTTTTCCTGTTAAAATAAGCCGACAAATGTATTCTGGTAGTTTTAGGGGGACGCGCGGGTATGCCCTCTAATAAAATTTCATGTCTTTTTACCTCACCCGGATAAATTGGTTTCCTATATAAAATAATACTGCCGGCTTTATCTAATATAAAATCCCCTTCAAAGACCGCATCATACCAGTTTACACCTGCATTAATAACAGTAAAATATTCCTCTTCCTTCTCATTCAAGGTCAATATGCCAATATTTTCCCTGACCATGTCTTTGCCTAAATACAGATATTGGTACTCGCTGGCTTCTTTTTTATCCTTTTCTATTGCACCGAAGCAAGCCCCCTTGGAAAATAAATTAATGCCTTGAAAAACCCGGTAATATCGGCATAAATATTCCTTCGTAGCCGACAGGGTGTCTAAAACGCTTCCTTCTCCGATTAAGAAAACGGAGGCGGCGGAATAATCGGCCGTAAGTTTTTTGGTAAAAGATAACATCATATCGTCAATATTTTCCCCTTCTTTGAAAGGTAAATCTTTCTCCTCCGTGTCAATGATTTCAGAAAATTCTTCTGTTATTGCCGTATAGGGACGGGTATTGTATTGAAAAGCAAGATAATACGCCGTTATCTCCCTGTGATTTATTTCAAACAATAGGGATTGCTGCCTGATGAAGGGCTTTTCCTGATGAATCATGTAGGAGAAAAAGCTTTCTCCGTGACTTTGAAAATATACCTTATCCGAATCTATTTGTAAATCATGAATAATCTGCTTTAGTATTTGCAATATTTCATTATTCAGCTTTCTGCAGCTGATAACTAAAATATAGCGGTAATCCTTATCACAATGAAAGGACAGCAAATGCAGAGTTTTTTTAATGAACAGCTTTAATAAATCAACAGGTTCATATACATTATCCTCTATCAGTATCTGCTGCCCGGCAAGGCATTTATGTAAGAGCTCATCAACCAGGCATCCGTCACCTGCCTGTGCTACACGCTTCGCTTCCTCCCCGTAGCACCATTGCTCCATACCATACCATTTACAAAGAACCAAAGGTATACTTGTTTTATTTCCACCAACTACGCTGCCAATGGAGACCGGGTTCGATTTAAGATTACCGCTATAGCTGATGGAGACCCATTGATCCGTCAAATCATAACCCACATAAATCAATTTTTCTTCTTGTTTATCCTGTTTCATCCTTACACCTCAAATGACATGCGATATGTTTTTACTTTACAGACGTTAAAATAATCTGGGCTTTCCTATAAGGTAAAAAATAATTCATCTACAAGAGCTTCTTTTTTTATAAACTGTTCCATCATTTCAGGAAGGGTCTGTTCCTCGTTTAATAACCGGTTAACCAGCATATCATTAATTAAATCGTACTTAGACTGGTTATGATAAAGACTGATATCATTTCTTATAATCTGATTGCTTTCCGTAACCTGGCTGATTTCAGGCATTTTCCCCTCCTCTGTGATATAGTATTGAAGATTTTCACCGAAAAACAATAAGAATTCCTTAATAAAAATCCCTTCAAAAATATGACGCATCTTTTCTTCTTTATATTCGGCACTATTTTCCGAATCGGACAGATAATGTATGGTAACCTGATATTTGGGATTTGTCCGGTATTCGATGATCACCATATCCTTAAGCAGATCCAATGCTTCCACATGCTCCTTAAAATCAAGAAAAAAGGGGAAGTATATCTTTTTATCCAAAAATTCATTGATAATAGCATCCAGTATGGTAAAGTCATCTTCGGATAACCTGGTACGATTTGTATGATAATATTTTAACAGGGCCAGCTTGCAGATATCACTTAGATTCTCTTTATTTAAGTAATTTCTTTTTATATAGAAAAAGAGTTTCTCCTCATGTACACTTTGCTTTATGAAGTAGTCATATGAAAATAAGGATAAAAATGCGATTTCTATTTCCATATTGGAGGTCTGGTTATAATAATCTTCAAATATATCCTCCTGATTAGCCACGAACCCTTTTGTAAATACAATCTGAAGAATAATGCGTTCACTTAAATCGTAACGGTCCAAATCGAATTCCCTGGCTGCCATCCACAATTTTCTTAAGCTTTTTAAGGATCCTTCATAGTATTTTACCAAATATAAGAGTAAGGTCTGATTGTACTTCCCTTTCTGAAATACATAATAAGCTGCCTGCAATAAAAAGGTGTCCTTATCCTCCTGTTCCTGTATATAATGGCTGATTAGCTTTAATAAGGGTTTAACGGGTATCCCTTCATATCCGTATTGCCTTATACAGGTATAGGCTTTTTCATAAAGCTCCCTCAAAACCATGAACTCTATCGTCTTAGCTCTGTCCTCTAAGGATAACGCATCATATTTAACCCTGTGTAAATACCCATCCAATACGGAAAACTTATCGTAACGATACCAAAATTCCAATACATCCTGGCGAATTTCCCTTTTATAAGCCTCAGTAACAGACTCATCCTCCAGAATGGTCTGATAGCATTTAGAGGCATCCTCCTCCATATTCCCAAATTGTAAACTGTTTTGACACATGTAAAGTGATAATCCCACATGACTGTCCACATACCTGCTTAGGTATTTCAGCAATCCTTCTTTCTCAATTAACGGCTTGATTTCATACTCTATATGATGCAGATATCTTATCCTTCCTTCATCTTCAAAGAAGATACTGAAATCAGGGGTATAGATATTAACGAATGCCCTGCCGTTTATTAAGGGATATTCTTTTTCTCCGTAAATCTGCCGGTGTATAATAATTACCTTCGACATTTTACTGTCATTACAATAGATACAATGGGTAAATATGATATTTGACAAATGTCCGCATTGTTCATTGGACAATAAATTCGGCTTTAAAAAAGCATTATAAATAACAGCTAAATCTTCATCAATATGCTCCAAATTCAGCTGTTCATACATTAACTGTTCTATATGCTTTTCATGACTTCTTAACAATTCCGGCTTGTGATAGCCATATTTTATGATATTGGCATATAAATAAGCTCTTTTTTTATAATCCATGTTATTGTTATATACAAAATAAAGCAAAACATTTTGAGGCAGAAGTTCCTTATAAGAATTATCAATAGAATACATAAAATATTCATACAGCCTTGTAATCCGGAGCCCGTTTTGCGTCCCCAGCTCAAACCATTTAAAGCAGGAATGATCACAAAGATTATGTTTAATCATATATCCGCAGATAGTACTGATCAGATCTTTTTCGCCGGTAATTTCATACATCCTTTTTAAAAGCCTTAGAAATAACGGATGAAATTCTTTTTTCCTTGCGGATATATAGGATACCTGCCTGCATAGTTCCTTATCCAATTGTTTGTGTTTTACGGCAAAATTCAAAACAGCTGTCTCAAAAGACTGCATTTTAAGTAAGGAGGTCGGGCTTTTTTCCAAATGCAGATAAGCTTCCAGCAAGAGAAAGGCACTCCTGTTCCCTTCATAAAAAGCGTTTTCCATAATTTTAATAATTTTACCGTCTGCACTTCTGTTTCCTGCTATTTTCCAATAAATCAGAGAGACAAAAGTATTTTCCCGATTCTTGGCATATATGTTCTTCAGCTCATCCGCAAATTTATTTCTTAACGTACGGTCAGGCTCCATTAAAAATTGTATGTACCGTATAAAGGCCATAAATGCCGCATCCAATTTTATATTTCTTGTCTTTATCATGGTAAGAAGCTTATTTGCTTCTTCTATTTGCTCCCGCAGGATAAATAAATATATTTTATATAAC
>CAMJWQ010000043.1 GCA_946409475.1 uncultured Lachnospiraceae bacterium | reverse complement strand
TATATTTGGGAATGAGATACGGTCTCAGGCTTTTGACGAACGGATACGAAAAGGGAAAAAAAGCAATGAATACAGCGGTTATATAGAAATATATCACGAAGAGAAGGACCGTTGGTTTGATATGCATTTTACCAATATCGTATGGGTAGACGGAAGAAAGGTCTCCTTATGCTCCGTTTATGATGTTACCGATAGAAAGATATACCAGCAGAAAATCGAACAGCAGGCTAATAATGACTATTTGACCGGTTTGTATAATCGTATGAAATGCGAAACGGACTTATCCGTAATTATAAAAAAGACAATAAATAATGAGAGCCACGGTAAGCTGCTTTACCTGGATTTAGATGATTTTAAGCATATTAATGACGGATTGGGACATCAATATGGGGATGAGCTTTTAAAATCAATCGGCCATAGCCTGCAAAGAATAAAGGGTATTGAAAAAACCTGTTACCGGATGGGAGGGGATGAATTTATTGTCATTATAACAGACAAATGTTACCTGGAGTCCGAGAGGATCGTTCAGGATATCTGCTCTATTTTCGGCAAACCGTGGTTCCTGAAGGGTTCTGATTATTATTGTACCATGAGCATGGGCGTTGTTAACTTTCCGGAGGATGGAAAAAGTGTTCATGATTTAATTACGAAAGCAGATATTGCTATGTATGAAGCGAAGAGAAAGGGAAAAAACGGAATATCCTTTTATAATGAAAGATCCAATGATGTTTCCAACAGACGTTTGGATATGGAGAAAAATCTTAGAGATGCCATGACAAACGGCTTTAAGGAATTTGAAGTTTATTACCAGCCAATCATTGATATCCGGAAGGACGGACAGGCCTGTACCGGAGCCGAGGCCCTGATCCGGTGGCATAGCAGCAAATTAGGGTTTATTTCACCGGCTGAGTTTATACCCTTAGCCGAATATTTAGGGATTATTAATGCCATAGGAAATTATGTTCTGTTGGAAGCTTGTAAATCCTGTAAAAAATGGAATGATTTAGGAAGCACTTATTATAAGGTTAATGTTAATTTGTCGGTGGTGCAGCTGCTGCAGCCTGATATAGTGGATATTGTAGAGGATGCTCTTTTGCAGACAGGTATCAATCCCAAGAACCTGACCCTGGAGGTTACGGAGAGCCTCGCTATCAATGACATGAGAAGGATGAAGGAAATCTTAAGAAAAATTAAAAAGCTTGGTGTCAGAATTGCCCTGGATGATTTCGGAACAGGTTATTCTTCTTTAAATCACATCAAAGAAATACCCCTTGATGTGATTAAGGTGGATCAAAGCTTTATTACGGATATAGAGGAAGATTTATATGCCAGGGCATTTATTAAGATGATAGTGGAGCTGGCCAGCACAATTGGTGTTAAAATATGTGTTGAGGGCGTGGAAACGGAGCAGCAGTATAAAATTTTGGAGGATATGAAGGTACGTCTGGTTCAGGGTTACTTTTTTGATAAACCCATGACAATAAAGAATTTTGAAGGGAAATACTTAAATTAATTTCAGTATGTCAAATTTTAATAATAAAATTTATTTTTTATCACAGGGAGGTCATTATGCGTGCATTAATAAGTGTTTCTGATAAATCAGGAATTGTGGAATTTGCAAAAGGAATAGGTGATTATGGTTATGAAATTATTTCAACAGGCGGAACCTATCAGGTTTTAAAGGACAATGCCGTACCTGTAAGGGAGGTTTCTGAAATAACCGGTTTTCCCGAATGCCTGGACGGAAGGGTAAAGACACTGCATCCGAATATTCATGCAGGTATCCTGGCAATGCGTTCTAAGGAGACTCACAGGCAGCAGCTGAGGGAATTGAATATTGACACCATAGATATGGTGGTTGTGAATCTTTATCCCTTTAAACAGACGATTTTAAAAGAAGGTGTTACAAGGGAAGAGGCCGTTGAAAATATTGATATCGGCGGACCCACCATGCTCCGTTCCGCTGCAAAGAATTATCAGGATGTGGTGGTGGTGGTAGATCCGGCCGATTATAAAAAGGTTTTGTCAGAGCTAAAGGATAAAAAGTCCGTATCCCCGGATACAAAATTTTATCTTATGCAAAAGGTATTTATGCATACGGCTCATTATGATGCCTTGATCGCCGATTATTTGAGAAGGGAAAGAAAGGATTTCACCCTTACGGATACGCTGACTCTGACCTATGAAAAAGTGCAGGACATGCGCTATGGCGAAAATCCCCATCAGAGCGCCGCTTTTTACCGGGAAGTAGGGAAAAAGACAGGGTCGATTGTAGATGCGGTTCAATATAACGGAAAAGAATTATCCTATAATAATATCAACGATACGAACGGGGCATTGGAGCTGTTAAAGGAATTTACCGAGCCTACCGTTGTTGCAAGTAAACATGGCAATCCCTGCGGTGTGGGAAGTGGTGATACCTTGCTTGAGGCATGGGAAAAAGCCTACGGGGCAGATAAGGTTTCTGTTTACGGTGGTATTGTTGTTACAAACAGAACCGTGACTGTTGAGGCAGCATTGTCGATGAAGAAGGTATTTTTGGAGGTGCTGGCAGCACCTTCCTATGAGGAGGAAGCATTGGAGCTTTTAAAACTTAAGAAAAACCTGAGAATCTTAGAAATAAAAGATATACATGTGCCCCAGAACGAAAACTCCTATGATATGAAAAAAGTGAATGGGGGCTTAATTGTGCAGACCATTGACAGTAAACTGCTGTCGGAAGAGGATAGTAGGGTAGTTACCGAAAAGGAACCGACCAGGGAACAAATGGAGGATTTACTATTTGCATGGAAGGTGGTAAAATATGCTAAATCAAACGGTATTGCCCTTGCAAAAAACAAACAGTCAATAGGAATCGGACCGGGACAGGTAAATCGTGTATGGGCGGCGAAACAGGCCATTGAACATGGGGCTGAATTAATCGGTGAGGATGCAACGAAAAATGCCGTAATGGCATCCGATGCTTATTTTCCCTTTGCCGATTCTGTGGAAGCAGCTCATAAAGCAGGAATTACCGCCATTATACAGCCGGGCGGCTCCATACGTGATCAGGATTCCATTGATAAGTGTAATCAATATGGAATAGCAATGGTATTTACGGGAATGAGACATTTTAAACATTAAAAATTAAGGCAGGACAGGGTTTCTTTAACGGAAAAGAGAACCTCTTCATTAAGGCCAAAGCGTTCTTCTTTAAGAAGAACGCTTATACATTGTATATCCCTTTTCGCCAGGATACATACTATAAAACAGAAAGGTAAAGAGATATGGTAAAAAGTACGATACGTTCTATTTTAGGTTATATATCCGCAGTTTTGTTGTTAATCATTTTATTTATTACGGCAATTGAGATGGTGGCTTATGTTGATAAGGGATTTTATGAAAGAGAATATAAGAAATATGATGTGCTAAAGGCTGTTAACATGAATATGGAGGATGTGTTATATGTCACGGATGAAATGATGACTTATTTGAGAGGCAGCCGGGAGGATTTGGTTGTTAACACCGTTGTAAACGGTGAGGAAAGAGAATTTTTTAATGACCGGGAGAAATCCCATATGGCAGATGTAAGAGCCTTGTTCCTTAAGGGGTTATTCCTCCGCAGAGCCGCACTTTTTCTATTGGCGGTATGCTTTTTAGTATTGATACTTTTAAAGACGGGACTTAAGATGATTATGGCCTCCCTGGTATTAAAGGTCTTTTTACTGTTTGATATGCTGGCCTTTATCATCGTATTGTTAGCTTCCCGGAATTTTACCAGATACTTTACCATATTTCATGAGATGTTTTTTAATAATGACTTATGGTTATTGGATCCTGATACGGACCTGCTGATTAATATATTGCCTGAGGGTTTTTTTGTGGATATCGCCATAGAGATTTTAATTGTATTCTTAGTACTGCAAAGTATTACCGTATTATTAAGTTTGCTATGGAAAGGAAAGAAAGCAAAATAATATGAAAATTTGTGATGCATTGGGAACAATAGTGAGAAAAAAGAAAAAGGACAGTACCTGTCATCAGCTTTATACGCATTTTGGTGAAAATTTAAATCCCGATTCAGTTTTGCAGGAATATCCAAGACCGATGTTAAAAAGAGACAGCTATTATAATCTTAACGGCTATTGGAGCTATGCCATAACCCAAAGCAACCGGTATCCTGCTAAATTTGACGGTAAGATTTTAGTTCCCTTTTCACCGGAAAGCATATTATCAGGAGTAAACAGAAAGGTAATGCCCGATGATTATTTGTGGTATGAAAGGGAATTTGTCATAACACCGGAATTTCATGCCGGCAGAATTATCATGCATTTCGGAGCCGTTGACCAGGCATGCCACATTTATATCAACAGGAAACCCGTTAAAAAGCATATGGGCGGCTATTTACCCTTTTCGGCAGAAATTACGGAATTCATTTCTTTAGGAGTTAATATTATAACCGTTATCGCTAAGGATGTATCGGATACCTCTTATCATGCAAGAGGCAAACAAAAATTGAAAAGAGGCGGAATGTTCTACACGGCTCAAAGCGGCATCTGGCAGACGGTTTGGATAGAAAGTGTGCCGCAGAAGTATATAACCCGTTTAAAAATCACCCCGGACTATGACAGGCAGAGAGCCGCTTTTCATATAATCACCAATGAACCCTGTTCAGGAGAGATCACCATTTATGATAACACAAAAATTATCCATTCCGCTTCTGTTCAGGAGGATGGCCAGGTCATTCTGGGAATACCGGATATGAAAAGCTGGAGTCCGGAAGAACCTTTTTTATACCAGGTCAAAATTACCATGGGTGCGGATTGTGTGGAAAGCTACTTTGCTATGCGAAAATACAGTATAGGAAAGGACAAAGAAGGAATTTACCGATTGTTTTTAAATAATCAGCCTTACTTGTTTAACGGCTTACTGGATCAGGGCTATTGGCCTGACGGACTTTTGACGGCGCCCAGTGACGAGGCCCTGTTGTTTGACATTATGACCATGAAAAATATGGGTTTTAATACCCTGCGGAAGCATATCAAGATAGAAAGTGCAAGATGGTATTATCATTGTGACAGAGTTGGCATGATAGTATGGCAGGATATGGTTAACGGAGGCGAAATCTATAATACCTGGTTAATATGTTATCTGCCTACTATTTTTAAAAGAATGCAGACGCAATTTAGAGATTCCTGTTATGCCCTTCTTGGCAGAAGCAGTGAAAAGGGCAGACAGGAATTCCAAAGAGAATTAGAGGAAACCATTGAATTGCTATATAACCAGCCTTGTATAGCCATGTGGGTGCCTTTTAATGAAGGCTGGGGGCAATTTGATGCGGACGCTGCCTTCCAAAGAGCAAAATCATTAGACAAAACCAGACTGGTGGATGAAGCCAGCGGATGGTTTGCTCAAAAAGGAGGAGATATCAGGAGCTTACATTGCTATTTTAATAAGCTGAACATAAAGGATGAAGGAAAACCAGCAGCGTTATCGGAATTTGGCGGTTATGCCTGCTATATCAGGGATCATTCCTATTCCGATACCATATACGGATATAAGAATTTCAAGACAACGGAACAGTTGGAAACGGCCATTATTGAATTGTATAAAGGAGAAATCAAAAAACAAATTCCGTACGGACTGTCTGCCCTTATCTACACCCAGGTATCGGATGTTGAGGACGAAGTAAATGGCCTTTTAACATATGACCGCAAAATAAATAAGTGCGGTGCGGAAAAAATAAAGGAAATGAATGATAATTTAAAAGCCTTTTATAATGCCTTTACAAAGAACAATAATTAGAACTGCTTATAAATTAGATAAGATATATTAATTTTACTAATGACTAAATTTGCGTTACCATGGTATTAAGAAAACAAAGGTAAGCGGAGGTTAATTATGAGCGGCGTAAAGAGAATATATGTGGAAAAAAAAGCAGAGTTTGCGGTGAAGGCAGAGGAATTAAGGGAAGAATTAGTTACTTACTTAGGCTTATATGGAATAAAAAAGGTTCGCATCTTTATTCGTTATGATATGGAAAATATAGAAGAGGCTACCTGTAAAAAGGCTTGTAATATGATATTTTCCGAGCCTCCCATTGATGATTTATATGAGGACAGGCTTCCGGATATGAAAGAGGCGCATGTTTTCTCGGTTGAATACCTGCCGGGTCAATTCGACCAAAGGGCGGATTCTGCCGTACAATGTGTTAAATTTCTGAATGAAGAAGAGGAACCTATTATAAAAACGGCCGTTACTTATGCCATTATTGGCAATATAACGGAAGAACAATTTGAACAGATAAAAAATTATTGTATCAATCCTGTTGATTCCAGAGAAACGGACCTGCAGATTCCCCATACTCTTGTTACTAAATATGAAGAGCCGGAGGATATTAAAATATTTGCCGGTTTTCGAAAAATGCAGGAGAAGGCTCTGCATGACTTATATAACAGCTTAAATCTGGCCATGACTTTTGCAGATTTTAAACATATACAAAGCTATTTTTCGGAAGAAAACAGGGATCCGTCCGTAACGGAAATCCGTGTTCTTGATACCTATTGGTCCGATCATTGCCGCCATACAACCTTCCTTACGGAGCTTAAGAACATAACCTTTGAAGAGGGCTATTATAAAAAGCCTATGGAAAAGGTATACCAAAGCTATTTACAGGACAGAGAGGATGTATACCAAAACAGGAAGGATAAATTTGTCTGTCTGATGGATTTGGCTCTTATGGCAATGAGAAAATTAAAGAAAGAAGGAAAACTTAGGGATCAGGAGGAATCCGATGAAATTAATGCCTGCAGTATCGTGGTGCCTATTATGGCAGACGGGAAGGAAGAAGAATGGCTCATTAATTTTAAAAATGAAACCCATAATCATCCTACGGAGATAGAGCCCTTCGGCGGTGCGGCCACCTGCCTTGGGGGAGCAATTCGTGACCCCTTATCGGGACGGACCTATGTCTACCAGGCTATGCGTGTTACCGGGGCAGCAGACCCAACGTTACCCTTAGAAGCTGCATTAAAGGGAAAATTACCTCAAAAAAAGCTGGTTCGTACGGCGGCAGCAGGCTATAGCTCCTACGGCAATCAAATAGGCTTGGCTACCGGCTGCGTAAAAGAGATTTATCATCCTGATTATGTGGCCAAACGTATGGAAATCGGTGCCGTATTAGGTGCGGCACCCAGAAAAAGCGTAAAACGGGAGTCCTCCATGCCGGGAGATATTATCATCCTCCTTGGCGGCAGAACGGGACGTGACGGCTGCGGAGGAGCGACCGGGTCCTCAAAGGTGCATACGGAGGAATCCATTGAAACCTGCGGTGCGGAAGTGCAGAAGGGTAATGCACCTACGGAAAGAAAGATACAGAGACTGTTTCGCAGAAGTGAAGTGAGCAGCCTCATTAAAAAGTGTAATGACTTCGGTGCCGGTGGGGTATCTGTTGCCATCGGAGAACTGGCCGACGGGCTTTTCATTGATCTGGACAAGGTTCCTAAAAAGTATGCGGGTCTTGACGGAACGGAAATTGCCATCTCGGAATCCCAGGAAAGAATGGCTGTCGTATTAGATCCAAAGGATGTGGAAGAATTTTTAGACTATGCCAAAGAAGAAAATCTGGAAGCGGTGGAAGTGGCAGTAGTAACAGAAGAACCCAGATTGATCATGCTTTGGCGGGGCAATGAAATCGTAAATATTTCCAGAGCCTTTTTAAACACCAATGGTGCCCACCAGGAAAATGACGTCCTTGTAGAAATGCCTGTTCAAAGTGAAGGCTTCTTTATCAGGGAAAAGATAGAGAATGTGAAAAACAGGTGGCTTACCACCCTGTCCGATTTAAATGTCTGCTCCCAAAAGGGACTTGTGGAGATGTTTGATTCCTCTATCGGAGCGGGAACAGTCTTAATGCCTTATGGCGGAAAGAAACAGCTGACGGAGATACAGACAATGGTTGCAAAGGTACCGGTCATGAAAGGAAAAACCGATGCCGTTACCATGATGAGCTATGGCTTTGATCCTTATTTATCCTCCTGGAGCCCTTTTCATGGTGCCGTTTATGCCATTATTGAATCGGTTGCTAAAATTGTTGCCTGCGGCGGAGATTACCGGAAGATTCGCTTTACCTTCCAGGAGTATTTCAGACGCATGACAAAGGATCCTAAGCGGTGGAGCCAGCCCTTTGCGGCACTGCTTGGTGCCTATCAGGCTCAAATGGAATTAGGACTGCCCTCAATCGGAGGAAAGGACAGTATGTCCGGTACCTTTCAGGATATCGATGTACCGCCTACTTTAGTTTCCTTTGCCGTTGACGTGGCAAAGGAAGAGGAAGTGATTGCTCCGGAGTTAAAAGAAGCCGGAAACCGTCTGGTAATGTTTAAAATGAAAAAAGATGCTTTTGGTTTGCCGGATTATGCGTATTTGAAGGACAGCTATGAAAGAATCTATAAGGATGAAAAAGCCGGCTATATCGTTTCCGCCTACGCGGCAGACGGAAAGGGAATAGCAGCGGCAGTCAGCAAGATGGCTTTTGGAAATTTTTTGGGTATACACATAGACAGTAAGATTGATGCCAAGGATTTATTTACTCCCGGAATCGGTGATATTGTGCTGGAGGTAAAAAAGGGTTGCCTTGATAAGCTTACCGTACCCTTTACTCTCCTTGGTGAGGTGATAAAGGAGGCTGTAATATCCTACGGGGAAATGCGGATTACCCTGGAGGAAGCTGTCAAGGTGTGGACTAAGCCCCTTGAGAAGGTATTCCCGACAAAAGCAGGCAGAGATACGAAGGCGGTTCCTTCTCCCCTGTACCAGGCAGACTCCTTATATATCTGTAAAAACAGAACCGCTAAGCCTACGGTATTTATTCCTGTTTTTCCGGGAACGAACTGTGAATATGACAGCAGAAGGGCCTTTGAAAGAGCCGGTGCCCATGTGGTTACCAGGGTATTCAGAAATGCCGGTGCCGCAGATATCCGGGAATCCGTAGCTGAATTTGAAAAGGCAATTGCACAGTCTCAGATTATCATGTTCCCCGGTGGTTTTAGTGCCGGTGATGAACCGGACGGATCCGCTAAATTTTTTGCAGCGGCCTTCCAAAATGAAAAGCTGAAAGAGGCTGTTCATGATCTGCTAAACAAAAGAGACGGTCTGGCTCTGGGTATCTGTAACGGCTTCCAGGCATTGATTAAGCTGGGACTGGTTCCCTTCGGTGAAATAAAGGGTCAGAGCGAAACCTCACCTACGCTTACCTACAATACCATAAACCGCCATATTTCCAAAATGGTATATACAAAGGTCCTCAGCAATAAATCTCCCTGGCTTATGAAGGCTGACCTTGGCGGTGTGTACGTAAATCCTGCTTCCCATGGGGAGGGCAGATTTGTAGCGAATGAAGAGTGGATAAAAAGATTATTTGATAACGGACAGGCAGCCACCCAATACGTAGACAGTAACGGAAATGCTTCCATGGATGAGGAATGGAATGTCAACGGTTCCTACGGCGCCATTGAAGGCATTACCAGTCCCGACGGCAGATGCTTTGGGAAAATGCTCCATGCGGAGAGAAGAGATGACTTTGTTGCCATCAACATTTACGGAGAGCAGGATATCAAAATATTTGAATCCGGAGTGGAATACTTTTTATAAAAGGGAAAGAGGGAATCCCAAAAGTCATGAAACGACTTGGGGGATGCCCTCTTCCTTTTCATTTTCACCTTGTACCTTCATGCAGAGCGAAAAGATCAATTTGCTGCTATGAATATTTACGGAGAGCATAGTAAGATCTTTGAATTCGGAGTGAGATATTTTTGTAAAAATGATAGTTCCATTAAAAAGGTAAGCGGATATGCTTATCTTTTTTAATGACAAAAAAATTTTTTGATGGTATTATTATTTTGTGAATATAAAATCGGTTCGTATATACGAAAAAGAGAGGAAATTATGGCAGAGAGCAGTAAGCATAAACCAACGGAACGAGTATTAGAATTATTGGAAATAATAGGAGAAAATCCGGAAGGTCTGACACTGACCCAAATCAGTAAAGGGCTTTCTATCCCAAAAAGCACGGTATATTCTATTTTACAGACCTTGGCGGAACGAAATTATTTAAAAGCTGAGGCCGGTACAGGCCGATTTCGATTGGAATATATGGTATATGGATTAGGGCAGAAATATATTAAATATTTTAGCTTTATGGAGTTTGTTCAGGAAGAATTGGATAGACTGGTAGAAGTATGTAAAGAAACCTGCCATTATTCCATTCTCAAGGGTGGGGATATTTTATATCTGAAGAAAAAAGAATCACCCCAGCCCATATCCATGACTTCCATGATTGGTAATACCATGCCCGCTTATGCAACAGGTCTGGGAAAAGCTCTTTTATGTGACTGCAGCAAGGAAGAATTGGAAGCCTTATATAATGGAAAGCTGGAAGCTTTAACAGAGAATACCATAACAGATTTAGATATGCTGTACGAACAGTTAAAAGAAATCAGGAAAAGTAATTTTGCATATGAGAAAGAAGAATCAAATAAATACGTGCAGTGCGTGGCGGTTCCCATAAGGAAAAATGGGGTTGTAATTTCTGCTGTTAGTATTGCGGTTCCCGTTTTCAGATATACTGCGAAGCTGGAAGAAACGATGAAGGAAGAACTGATGAAGACCAAAAAACACCTGGAGGATATCTTTTCCAAGGGGGATTTTGCCCATCACTAAGAAATGATTGCATATCTCTCTTTTTTTGCCATAGGAGAAAAGAAGGGGATATGAATAGGAGATAAAAAATGTTTGAAATGAAAGGCAAGGCAGATGTCCATGTCATAAAAAAACTGCTGAAAGAAATGATAAGAATTGAAAGTATTAATCCCGCATTCCCGGGTGGCAGTGCCGGAGAGGGAAAGCTGGGAGATTTAATTTGCGGCTATTTTGAACGGTGGGAAATTCCTTATAAAAAGCAGGAGGTCTTTCCGGGAAGGGACAATATTATTGCGAGCCTGAAAGGGAAGGGCAGGGCAGTCTTGTGTATGGAGGCTCATATGGATACGGTATCGGTAACAAATATGAAGATACCACCGTTTGAAGGAAGAGAGGAGCAGGACCGAATCTATGGCAGAGGAAGCTGTGATGATAAAGCAAGTATAGCCTGTATGATGTATGCCCTGAAAATGATCAAAGACAGTGGGTATATGCCGGAAGCCGATATTGTTTTCGTGGCAGCTGTTGATGAGGAAGATCATTACAGAGGGGTCGCGAAGCTTCTTGGAGAAAATTTTCAGGCAGATGGTGCCATTGTTGGGGAACCTACCTCTTTACACATTGGAACAGCATGCAAGGGCTCTCTGCGCTTTGATATTACGGTAAAGGGAAAGGCTGGACATAGTTCCCGACCAAAAGAGGGAACCAATGCCATCAGCGGTATGGCGAAGGTGATATTGGCCGTTAATGAGAAAATCCTGCCGCTTTATGAGGAGCGAAAACACCCTCTTTTAGGGGTGCCCACCTTAAATTTTGGCCTTATTGAGGGAGGGACATTGATTAATATAATAGCGGACAGGTGTACAGTACGAATTGACAGGAGAACACTGCCGGGAGAAACCTATGAAAAGATAGCTGAGGAATTAACGGCAGTATGCAGGAGCGTAGAAGAATCGGAAAAAAATCTGAAGGTGGAAATAGGAGAACCCTGGACCATGGATTATGCCATGGAAACAGAGTTGGATTCTGTTCTGGTAAGCATATCCCGGAAGGCAGTTGACAAAGTTACAGGAAATTCTATTGTGGAGGGCGAATCGTATTGCTGTGACGGCAGTAAATTTTCCAGGGCCGGGATTCCGTCGATTATATTTGGGCCCGGTGATATTGCCAATGCCCATACGGATGCAGAGTTTGTAGAAATTAAAGATTTAACGGCGGCAGCAGAAATATATGCGCAGATATGCTGTGATTTTAGAAAATAGCAAAAAGACAGAGAGTCGGGCATGTAATGGACCCGGCTCTTTTGTTAATTTATAGGAAACATCTTGTTACTATAAAGTGTTAAAGTATATGATTTCCTATCACTTTGCTAATTAATAGGAAATTATATCCTTTTGCATATTTAACTATTGACAAAATAAAGAACTGCTGATATCATAATTTATGAAAACGGAAATACGCACATGGTTCGTATATACGAACAGAACGAAGAGGTTCTGACAAGCAGATAAAATACCTGCTTTAGGAGGCTTTTTTTTATATTCACAGGCAAAATGTAAATACTATAAGCAAAGGAGAAGATTTATGAAAAAGAAAGTATTAGCTGTTACACTTGGAATTATTTTAGCTTTTGCATCATTAACAGGATGCAGCAGTACCAGTATTTCAGAGACAACCGATGAAAGCAATGAAGCACAGGAAGCGGCAGAAGGAGCTTTGGAAGAAGCTACAGAGGGAGCAGCAGAAGACGGTTATAAAATCGGATACGATGTTTATTGGCTGGGAAATACCTGGTCCGTGATGTTTGCAGAAGAATTTAAGGCTGCTGTAGAAAAAGAAGAATATGCTTCTAAAATAGCAGAAGTCGTATACACCTATTCAGATAATGACGTAAATACGCAGATCAATAACATTGAAGATATGATCACACAGGGATGTGATGCAATTATTGTAACACCTTGTTCGAATACGGCATTGAACAGCGTTCTGACAAAGGCAAGAGAGCAGGGAATCAAAGTTATTTTAAGTGCCGTATATGTAGATGATGACACAGCGGAATCTTATGATGCATTGGTATATTATGATAACTATCTGGCTGGGAAAGAACGTATGGAATGGATATGTGAAAAACTGGGGTATGAAGGCAAAGTACTTGAAATTACAGGTTTAGCAGGATATGCAGCAAACGATGATGCCATTAAAGCACATGCAGAAGTAGCAGATCAATATGATGGAATTGAAATTATTGGCCAGATTGAAGGAGATTGGGATTATGCAACCACTAAGACGGCAATGGCAAATGCGTTGACAGCATACGGAGATTTTGATGCAATCGTATGTACAAATGGTGATTCGGCATTAGCAGCCATCGAAGCAATGGAAGAGGCCAATATTCCTTTGGTTCCTATTTCTTCCGAAGATAACAATGGATATTATAAGAAAGTAGCTGAAATCGCGGAAGAACAGGAAGCCGGAAATGAACTATATGCAGACTTTGATACAATCGCACATGCAATGCCCGTTTATATTTCCGTTACCGCTCTTGATACTTCATTAAAGCTGTTAGATGATGAAGACCTGGCATTTGAAAAAGATTACACCTATCCTAAGGCTGTTCTGGAACAGGGACCTGGAATCATTACCATGGATAAGATGTTAGAATTAGTGAAAGAAGATTTGCCTGACGGAATCAATACAATAACAAATCTGACAGATGATCAACTTAGGGAAATTGCTGAAGAATAAAGGAATTATTTAAGGAAAATTGATGATAGCGGCGCACCTGGTCATAGCGGTGCGCCATTCTGTTGGCAGCTTTTAAAGCCATAGAAAAAGGTAGAAGAAAAGAAGGGAAGAATAGGCATGAAGCGTGAAATGCAAAAGGATGAGATCATATTTAAATGTGACGCTATCTCAAAGAATTTCTCAGGAAATGAAGTTTTACGTGATGTAACACTCCAGTGCAGAAAAGGAAGCGTGCTGGCACTTGTAGGTGAAAATGGTGCAGGGAAAAGTACGCTGACCAATATTATCAGCGGAAATTTAAAGGCCAGCAGTGGAAAAATACAGTATAAGGGGAAAGAGCTGAAATTAAAAAGCTCAGCCCAGGCATTGGAAAAGGGGATTGCTGTGGTATATCAGCGTCTGAGTCTGATTCCGGAATTATCCGTAGCGGAAAACATATTTTTGGGAAAAGAAAAGCAATTCGGAAAAGCCATACTTCATAATAAGAAAATACATGAGCTGGCCCAAAAAGAAATTGATGAAATCGAGGGATTTTCTATTAATGCATCAAAGGTGGTATCCGGACTGACACCTGCGGAAAGGCAAATGGTAGAAATCATAAAAGCATGGTCCACCAGACCGCAGTTAATGATATTAGATGAGCCGACATCCTCCTTAGCCAGCAAAGAAGTGAAGTATTTGATGAAATTGATTCAAAAATTAAAAGCACAGGGAACGGCATTTATTTTTATTTCTCATAGAC
>CAMJWQ010000042.1 GCA_946409475.1 uncultured Lachnospiraceae bacterium | reverse complement strand
AATCATAACTACCGGCTAAGCCGGTAGTTTGTTCTGCCCCTATAAGGGGCTTTTACCGGCACTGGAGTCTAAAGACTCGTCAATAGTCCGCCAACCGCAACATCATTTGCCTGCTAAGCCCTAAAGGGCTTTATCTATTTGCTTGGTTTTACCGGCTCACCCGTGAACGGGTCAATATACTCTTTCAGTGTCATTTGATCATATTCTAAATCTTCCTTTAGTTGATTCTGAATATACTCTTGTATCTTTTTCGCATTCTTTCCTACTGTATCCACATAATATCCTCTACACCAGAAATGTCTGTTTCCAAATTTGTATTTCAGATTTGCATGTCTCTCAAATATCATTAGTGTACTTTTCCCTTTTAAGTATCCTACAAAGCTTGATACACTTATATTGGGCGGTAATTCTACTAACATGTGTACATGATCCGGACAAATCTCTGCTTCTATAATTTTTACACCTTTTCTTTTACATAATGTACTTAGTATATTTGCTATATCCTGTTTCAATTGTCCATATGCTATTTTTCTACGATACTTTGGTGCAAAAACAATGTGGTACTTACAATTCCATTTTGTGTGTGATAAACTATTAATATCCATATTGGATACCTCCTTTGATTTAGTGTGGTTGGCGAACCTACACTTATTATATCACTGGAGGTTTTTTTACTGTAAGCTAAAGCGGCTGTGGACACACCTGCATAGCAGGTGGTTTAATAAAAGATTGCTATACAATTAAAAAATACAGCGCAAGGCTGTATTTTTTCTTATCTGCTTTTATTTATTTTTTCACTGTTTTCCAATACTTTCTTCGCAATCACTACCAGATGAAGCTTAAAATTGTCTTCCGTGTCCTTCACATCCAGGCCGGTACGGATTTTTACCTTCTGTAAGCTTTCCAAAACCTCATCTTCGCTGATTCCAAGAGCCTTGGCCGTTAAAGCAATATCTTCCTTGCATTTATAATACTTTCCCAGCACTCTCTTTTCTTTATCATCTATTTGCTGTAATATGGTCCTCGTTAAGCGGTCTCCATAACTGACTACCATGGAATTAATGCTGCTGTATATTTCCATCCCCATAAATTCCAGTATGGTTCTTTGTTTTTTAAATATTTCTCCGGCTTTTACGGCATCAACGGCATTCTGATAGGTAACGGCGATACCTTTAATTCCCGATTCCGGTGTTCCGATACCAACACGAATCTTCTTTTCCGATTGAAATTTCTCCAATTGCTTCAAGGCCTCTTCCTTTATGCGGGGAAGAATCTCATACATCCGGGATTTATTTCTGGTAATCATCATGACAACCACACCCAAATCATCAAAAATAATTTGATTTCCTTTTATATTCGTATTTACGTCGGAGTATTTAATAATATGCTTTGCAACATCCTTTAACCCGTTTTTTTCTTCATATGTGACTCTCATATCAGAAGGATACAAAAAAGAAACTGCTAAAAAAGTATCTTTATCCAGGTCAAAACCATACTCCAGTCCAAAATCCTTAACCAGCTCCTCATCCTCATAATACCCGATTACAATATCATTAAAATATGCGGATGCTGTCATATTTGTCGTGTTCCTATTCATAACATTAGCCCCTTCCGTTAAAACGCATTTCATAATTACCAAGAGAAGAAAGATAAATTTTATAATTTTTTCTTGTATTTGTCAATACAATTTTCAAAAAATAAAATATATAAAATCTTGTACTTTCGCAGACCAATACTTTTTCTGTGTCTGAGAAAAAGCCGGTAAGTGATGGTTTCCTTCTTTCCATTAGTCTGATCGCACAGCAAAACCGGGCTAACATGATTGATTAATAATACTAAAGAATACCCCGAATCTCTTTTAAGTCACGAAGCTTATTTCGATTCATATATTCCTGCATACCGTCAATGATATCCAATGCGATGTCCGGCTTCATAAAGGATGCGGTTCCTACCTGAACGGCAGTTGCGCCGGCCATAATGAATTCTATGGCATCCTCCCAGGTAGTGATGCCCCCCAGGCCCATTACCGGTATGGAAACTGCCTTGCACACCTGATGCACCATTCGAAGGGCTATGGGCTTGATGGCCGGTCCGGATAAACCGGCATAGCCGTTGTCAAATACCGGCTTTTTCTTATTAATATCGACAGCCATAGCTAAGAAGGTATTGACTAAGGAAATGGCATCCGCACCTTCCGCCTGGCACATTTGGGACAGGGATACGATATCTTCCGCATTTGGTGAAAGCTTTATCATTAATTTATGCTTGCAGATTTGTCTGACTTTACCTACGACCTCTCTGGCAATCTCTGTTTTGACACCGAAATTCATACCGCCGCCCTTTACATTGGGACAGGATATATTAAGCTCTAAAATATCAAAATCATAATCATTTAAAATTTCAACAGCCTTTACATAATCCTCAACGGAATGCCCGCCCAGATTAACAATTTTTGCGAAATGATAATCCTTTAGCATAGGCAGCTCATGTTCAGCGAAATGCGGCACTCCCGGATTCTCCAGGCCGACGCTGTTCATGATCCCTGACGGTGTCTCCCAGATTCGGATTCCGTCATTCCCTGCTCTGTAATGGAGGGTTAAGCCCTTCAGGGAAAGTCCTCCTAATTTCTCAATATCAAAAATTTTACCGTATTCCTGACCAAACCCACAGGTGCCGGAAGCAAGTACAACCGGATTTTTAAGGACCACGCCTGCAAAATCAACCGCCAACGTACTATTTTGATTCATCATAAAATACCTCCTTTGCCGGGAATACGGGACCATCCTTGCATACCTTTTTATTACCGCTTGCCGTCTTACAGGTACAAACCAGACAGGCTCCGACACCACAAGCCATTCTGTTTTCCATGGATACATAGATTTCCGCTTTCGTATCCTTACCCTTCTCATATAGAACCCTCATCATGGGCAGAGGTCCGCAGGTTAATATGGCATCATATTCCTCCGGATTTATTTCATCGGTAATAAAGCCTCCCACGTTTGTGATAATACGGTCGCCCACCGTTTTAAATTCCTCAGTCAAAACTGCCTCATCGCTGAAGCCAAGATAGATAGTAATATTACTTTCAGGATTTTGTTTTTTTAATTCCTTAGCCGTATAAAAAAGGGGAGCAATTCCCACACCGCCGCCAACTAAAGCAATCCTTCCTTCCACATAGGGAAAGGTGTTGCCGTAAGGGCCGTCTATTTTTATTTCGTCATCTTTTTTCAGCCTTGAAAATATTTCCGTGCCCTTTCCGACCGCTTTATATAGAAAAGTCACCGTATTGTCATCTCTGTCATAGATACTGACAGGGCGTGATAATACCGGATACTGTTCCCATGCCCGCAGCATATAAAACTGCCCCATGAGAGCCTGATTCTTTTGCTCTACCTTCATTAAGAAAAAGTCTTTGGAAACCTTTTTATTTTCTAGTACTTTACCCATAGCTACTCCTTCCGGTTTATAAATTTGGCTTGTTTGACATTTTATCGATTAAAACAGCTAAGTACAGTTTAAAGTTGTCCACATAATTTTTCAAGTCCAGTCCCGTTATTTCCTGCACCTTCGCCATTCTGTATTTAATGGTATTTTTATGGATATGCATACGTTCCGCTATCTCCGTATAGTCTCCGTTACATTCAAGATAGACCCGGAGAGTCTGGAGTATTTCCTTATTGCTGATCTTATTGATAATATGTTCGGAAAATTCTTTTGTTTCTGCCGTAATGAGCCTTTCCATCATGCAGTAAATTTCCACATCTTCAAAACGGTGTATCTGCTCCGAGGAGCGGAACATCTCTCCCGCACGGTAAGCTTTTACGGAATAGAGAAACGTGTTTTTAACACCGTTTAAATTGGTATCTATGGTTCCCATACCTGCTTTCATCTTTACTTTCGGAAAGTAATAGTTCATCTGGTTCTGCAGCTCATGAATAATAATGGCTTCATACTGATGAAGCATTTCCTTTGTCTTCCCTTCCAATATCACACTGCATTGCCCTTTCATGTTAATAACGGCCGGAAACGTGATATTGCTGCTGTTGGATAAGAACTGTCCCAATGATTTACATATCCGGTTCATATCCTCGATTTCCTTACTGCTCGGTTCATAATGCTTTGGAAATCCCAGGGTGATAGCGTAATAATAGTTATCCTCTACCATAATGCCCAAAAGCTTTCCTCTCTCGATCATGAGATTTTCGTCCTCATAGGCATCAAAAATAATATCCTTAATGTACTTTTCTATAATCTGGTCCATATTACGCTCTTCCAGTATGGCAGACATAATATTGATAATGATATGAATATAACGCATGGTATAGGGTATCTGAAGGATCGGCATGTTGCACCTGTCCGCCGTATCAATGACCTCTTTCGCTATTTCCTTCACATATTTTCCCGTTTTAACGGCTATGCAGGAGCAGCTTGATTTAGACAGTTCCTCTATTAGTTCACATTGCTTAGATACATCTTTACGCACGGAATAGAAGCTGGTAATCAAAAAATCATTACCTGCCAGCCATCTGGTAATATCAGGAACCTCCATTACCGTTACATACCCCACTTTATTTTCCAAAGCATTTTTACCTGCAATTACTTCCAAGGACTTTAAAGCCGGAAGCTGTAAGATGTCTTTTACCGAAATCATTTTATTCCTTATCCTTAAACACTATTTTCCCGTTACATATTGTATATTTTACTTTACCATATAATTTTTCTCCAAGGAAAGGAGAATTCGCCGATTTCGACACAAAATCTTTTACTTCGCTGATTTCCTTTTCATTAAATATTACCAAATCGGCAACGGCACCCTCTTCAATGTGCCCTTTATCCAGATGATATAATTTTGCCGGGTTCAGGCTCATCTTCTCCATAAGCTGGATCATGGTTAAATGTCCCCTTCTTACCAGATTGGTTATCCCTAAGGCCAGCGCCGTTTCTAAGCCGATAATACCGCTTGGAGCCTCCGCTAACGCTTTATCCTTTTCTTCCCTGCTGTGAGGAGCATGGTCCGTTGCGATAATATCGATGGTATTATCCTTTAGCCCCTCAATAATCTCATAGCGGTCTTCTCTTCTGCGAAGAGGGGGATTCATTTTCGCATTTGACCGATGTGTTAGCAGAGCTTCCTGCGTCATGGAAAAATGATGGGGCGTAGCCTCCGCTATGACCCCGGCACCCATAGACTTTGCAAGGCGGACCATTTTTACGGCATTTTTGGAGCTGATATGCTGGATGTTAATAACGGCGTTTGTATGCAATGCCAGCATACAGTCTCTCGCCACCATAATATCTTCCGCTATGGCAGGCGAGCCCTTAAGGCCTAATTGAACGGCAATTTCTCCCTCATTGATTCCGTTATTGGTAATAAAAATGGGGTCTTCCTCATGAAAGCTTAAGGGTACCTGCAGCTTTGCAGCCTTTTTCATGGCTTCCCAAACAACCTTTCTGTCCGTCAGGGGCTTACCGTCATCGGTAAAACCAACAGCTCCCTTTTTTATCAGCTCTTCCATGTCTACCAGTTCTTTCCCTTCCATGCCTTTTGTAATACAGGCAGCAGGCAGAACGTTGATCCGTGCTTTTTTTGCCCTTTCCAGAACATATTCCAAAGCCTCCGCATTATCAATACAGGGATTGGTATTTGCCATGCATACTACGGTGGTATAACCGCCCTTCGCAGCCGCACCGGCACCTGTTTCCATATCCTCTTTATACGTAAAGCCCGGGTCCCTGAAATGAACATGAACATCAATAAGTCCCGGGGCCGCTATCATACCACTGGCTTCAATAATGGTCTCATATTCTTCTCCCCTTTGGTACTTACCGATTTTTACTATCTTATTATCCTCTATAATCATATCCAGTATGTCATCCAGGCCGCTTTGAGGATCTATGACTCGGGCATCCTTTATCAAAATCATTGCATTTCCTCCTTCCAATATTCATAGATTACCTTCGCTCCGTCACATATGGATTCAATGGTAGCAAACTCTTTTTTATTATGGCTGATTCCTTTTGCACAGGGAATAAATACCATGGCCGTATCGCACAGGGAAGCAAAGGACATGGCGTCATGACCGGCACCGCTTATCATGGTTCTGTGGGGTATCCTAAGATTCTTGGCCGCCTTAAGAAGCTTTTGCTGCAGATCCGGGGACATATTTATGGGCGGGATATCTGAGGTTTTTTCCCTGAAATACTTGATCTTTCTTTTTTGGCATACCCTTTTGCAGATTGTCTTTAATCTGGTTTCCATACGCTCCAGGCTGTCAAAATCTATTCCTCTCATATCCACACCTAACAGAACCTCTCCGGGTATTACATTTAACGCATTGGGATAATTATTAATGATTCCCACCGTCGCCACGGACTGGTGCTTGGATTCCTCTTTGCCTATTTCCTCAATTTCCAATATAATCTCTGCTGCGGCGCAGAGGGCATCGTTCCGCATATCCATAGGGGTTGCTCCCGAGTGTTCCGCCGTTCCGTGAACATGAATCTGATACCTTCTGGGTCCGGCTATGGTCTGCACAATTCCCACTTTATCTCCGTATTCCTCCAATACCTTTCCCTGCTCTATATGCAGCTCTATATATTCCTTCACTCCGCTGATCTTCTGAGGGTGGATGTGATATCCCCGTTCTTTGAAAATTTCCCTTAGGGTCACTCCATCCTTATTTACCGCTTCCCCTATATCATGCTTATAAACTTCCTTTGTGATTAAGCCGCTGCCTATGGTGCTTCTGCCAAAATTACTGGACTCCTCGCAACGCATGGCCCCCACACGGACCGGAATCTTAAGGCCGTCCCTTTTCGCCCATTCCAAAAGAAGTAATCCGGTAATAATGCCGCAGACGCCGTCATATCTGCCTCCGTCAATTACGGAATCCAGATGGGATCCGATAAGATGGTATTCCTCTTCTCCGGAGTATTCATTCATAATAAACGTATTACCCACTTCATCCTCATAGCTTTCATATCCTTTTGCCGCACCTAACTCCTTAAAGATACGGTGCATTTCATCCTCTTCTTTGGTATACCCTAAGCGGGTCACACCACCGCTTTTGGTACTGCCCACGCTATAAAATCTATCAAATAAAAATTCTGCATATTCTATATCTTCTATTAAATGCTCCATATGCCAATCCCCTTTAATCACTTGACAATCATTTATGTATTAATAATAATTTAATTCAATTCCACAATCCCTACATGATTTTCTATGCGAACCGCAGTCCCGAATTCCTCAGACAATTCTGCCAAATGCCGTAAAAGCTCATCATCCCTGCGTAAAACGGGAAGTCCCCTGCGATAACGCTTCAAATCCTTCCCCAAATGAATGGGATACAGCTTTACTTCCCTTATCATTCCGTCTGCCATCTTCCACTCTGCCAGACAGGAACGCCATACATTCTCATTTACTCCCAATCCTATCAGACCGTTTTTACTCCGTTTATCCATTCCTGCTCCTACCATAGCGGTATTATCCATTTGGTATTTTTCATAAAAATCTGCAGGCTGGTGGGTTGTGGTATCATTTTCAAAAATAAAATTCCCCAGGCTGTAAAAAATAAGGCCCTTTTTATAAGCTTCAATTCCACGAAGGATATGCGGACCATGTCCTAAAACCACATTGGCACCCGCATCAATACAGCGTCTGGCAAAGGTTTTTAAGAATTCTGCCGGCTTTTCCTTATCCTCTCCCGTCATCTCATGGGAGTGAATACTGACAAGGACGCAGTCTGCCTGTTTTTTTGCCTCTTTAATGGATTCTTCCATTCTTTTCATATCCTTCTCAAGAGGCTTCGTCTCCTGCCGGTTTTCACCGGATTCCATAAAATCGTAACTGCCAAAATGAAAGGAAGCATCCGGTGCCATGGAAAAGCCCTCTTTTATATTTAAGTTTTCCTGAGCATTTATATCGATTTGAGGGGCCAATTCCCTTAAGGCATCAAGATATTCTTTTTTCACATGATATTTTGTCGTAAATCGTAAGGGGTTTACACCGGGCCTTCCCCTCATATCCAGCCGTTGATTTCCCGCTGCCCAGGATTCGTGAAAGGTAGAGGTCGCCGCAATTAACGCCACTCTCATATTTTTCGCTTCTATATATACAGGTGCACTGGCATCCGCAAGGTTTTCTCCGATTCCCGCGTAATTCATCTGCTGTTTCCTTAAATTATCCATAGTCGCCAGCAATCCGTTGTGACTGTAATCCATGGAATGATTATTCGCCCCATTCCATGCATTAAAATGATAAGCCTTTAAATCCTGCAGCAGCACAGGGTCTGCCATGGCCCAGGTCCCGCCGCTGAATAAAAAGGGATACCCTTCCCTGTCATGTACGGTAACTTCCAGATTGGCAAATCTGATATCATGGTCCTTTATGAAGGAGGCCAGCTCACTAAGGCCTTCATAGCCGTCCTCCGGCAGCCTTCTGGTTATAAATATGTCACCGGCAGCTATAAAAGTACCCATATTCTCCATAGTCATCATCTCCTAAGCTTTTATGAATCTGCCCTTACTTTCCTCACAGGTAAGCTCCCCGTTTTCCATGACCACCCTTCCTCTCACTATGGTGGCAGCAGGCAGCCCTTTTGTCTGAAAGCCGTCAAAGGCCGTTACCTTACTGATGCTGTACAGTTCATTTTTCCGTATGGTATGCTCTTTTGTAAAATCAACTATGGTAATATCCGCATCCGTTCCGATTTCCAGGGAACCTTTTTCCGGATAGATACCGTAAAGCTTCGCCGTATTTTCCGACAATACTTTTGCCAGCCGGGTTTTTGTGATTCTTCCCTGGCTTACTCCATGAAGCATTAAGGGGACCATGGTTTCCACTGCGCACATACCGGCAGGAATTTGAAATAGGCTCCCCTTCTTCTCTTCCTCCGTATGGGGGGCATGATCCGATCCCATAGAATCAATAGTGCCATCCACCAAGCCCTGCCATAAAGCATCCTGGTCCTCCTGATAACGGACGGGAGGATATCCCTTCATTTGATTGCCTATCTTTTTATAATCCTTATTGGTTAAAAACAGATAATGAGGGGCTGTTTCTCCCGTAACGGCTAAGCCTTCCTTCTTTGCCTCCCTTAAAAGCCTTACACTTTCCCCGGCACTCATATGCAGGATATGAAGCCTTGCCCCGGTATCCCCCGCAAAGGAAATCGCCGTTTTTACAATGGTTTCTTCCGCTACGGAGGGTCTTGCCGCCAGCAGGGCTTCATATTCATTTTCGTAATCGGCCGTATTGAGCCTTTCCGTCAATTCACTGATTAGACCGGCATTTTCCGCATGAATGGCAAGAGGTTTCCTTATTTTTGCCATCTCCTCAAATATGGTATAGATTTCTCCGTCCGACAGGGGCGGAATTACCGAAGTATCTTTTTTATCATAGTTGTAAACAAGGTTATAATTGCTTTTATTAATGGCATAGCCCCAGAAAAATTTAAATCCGATGACTCCTGAATCTCTCAGTTCTTTTAGCTCATGATTATTGGTCCGTCCAAGACAGAGTCCCCACATGCCGAAATCAATATAAGCTTTTGATTCCAGGTTATCCTTTTGTTTTTGAAAGGCTTCCCTGTTAATGACGGCCGGCACGGCATTGGGCATTTCCAAAATGGTGGTTATGCCTCCTTTTGCGGCCGCTCTGGTGGAATGATAAAAATCCTCTTTGTAAGTGGCTCCTCCATCCCTGGAATGCACATGAGGATCAATAAATCCGGGAAACAGGTACTTTCCGGCGGCATTTATTGTCCGCTTCGCACCCTCCGAAAGAGGGCCTTCTGTGATGGCTGCAATTTTTTCATCCTTAATGTAAACCGTGCTCTTTATTTCCTTATCACCCGTTACCATAATTCCATTTTCGATACATAAATCAAACATACTGTCAACTCATTTCTTATAAATAAACTTTATTCAAACTCTTTATTTTCAAAAGCCGGCCGGCTCTTTTATTCCTTAAAAGAATTCTTTTATAGGCTGCTTGCTATCTATAAACATTTTCTCCAAGATAGGCAGCTCTTACGGAATCATCCTTTAATAAATTTGCACCGGTATCGCTCATGACGATTTCTCCGTTCTTCAGCACATATCCCCTGTCTGCCACACCTAAGGCCATCTTTGCGTTTTGTTCCACCAGTAAGATAGTCAGACCTTCCTTTTGGTTTAATTTCTTAATAATCTGAAAGATTTCCTGCACAATTAAAGGCGCTAATCCGGTAGAGGGTTCATCTAACATCAACAGCTCCGGCTTTGACATCAACGCTCTGGCAATGGCCAACATTTGCTGTTCACCTCCGGATAATGTCTTCCCCAGCTGTTTTTTTCTTTCCTCCAGACGGGGAAACATCTTAAATATCTTTTGCATATCTTCTTCAATTCCCTTTTTATCCCTGAATCTAAGGTAAGCACCCATCGCCAGATTATCCTGTACCGTAAGAGCGGGAAATATGTGTCTTCCCTCCGGTGATAAGGATATTCTTTCTGCAACGACCTTTTCCGCTAAAAAATTGGTAATATCTTTATCATGAAAAAGGATACGGCTTCCTTTTTTCTTTGGTAAAACCCCGGCAATTGATTTTAAGGTCGTGGTTTTTCCGGCTCCGTTTGCACCGATTATGGTAACAATTTCACCTTTTTTCACTTCTATATTAATTCCGTGAAGGACTTCTATGTTCGAATAGGCAACCTTCACGTTTTCAAGCTTTAACATCTTCATTCCTCCTTACCCAAATAAGCTTCAATAACCTTTTGGTCATTTCTGATATCTTCGGGGGATCCGTCTGCAATTTTCTCACCGAAATTTAATACCGCAATACGATCGGAAATTGACATTACCACATCCATCTTATGCTCAATCAGGATTACGGTAATTCCTTTGTCACGGATTTTCAATATTCTTTGGGATAATTCACTTAAATCCTGGGTATTTAAGCCCGAGGCAGGTTCATCTAACAGGATCACTTCCGGCCGCAATGCCAAAGCTCTGGCTATTTCCAGGTTCTTCTGCATGCCGTAGGACAAGCTTCCGGCTTTTTCGTCCTTATAGCTGTCTAATCCCAGAAAAGCCAAATATTCCATGACCTCTTCCCTCATGGCCCTTTCTTCCTTTCTCTGCCCGGGCGTACGCAGCATGGAACTCAGTACATTGCTCTTACTGCGGCAATGCAGGCCTACCAGCGCGTTATCAAGTACCGACATATCCTTAAACAGATTAATGTTTTGAAAGGTTCTGGCTATTCCCTGTTCTGCTCTTTGGTAAGGTTTATATTTCGTAATATTGTTTCCCTTAAAATAAACCGTGCCCTCCGTCGGTGTATAAAATCCGGCAATTAAATTAAAAAAGGTTGTCTTACCCGCACCGTTAGGACCGATGATAGCGGTAATTTCACCTTTTTTTGCGGAAAAATCCACATCACGCAAGGCAACCAGCCCATCAAAGGTAATTCCCATTTTTTTTGTTTCTATAATATTCATGGTTTAGTCCTCCCTTTCCGCCATTTTCTTTCCGGTACGGCTGCCCATGAGAAGCCCGTCCACCCATTCCAGAAAGCCGCCGATTCCCTTCGGCGCAAAGATAATAATGGCAACGATGGCAGCTCCATAGATTACGAGGCGTATATCCCCAACGGAACGCAGCGCTTCCGGTATTATGGTCAGTACGACAGCTCCTGCTATGGAGCCCGGTATGCTTCCGATACCGCCAACCACCATCATGGCTAAAACCGATACGGATTCCGCACCAATAAAGGATTCCGGAGAAATAAAATGAACCTCATAAGCATATAGGCAGCCTGCCACGCCGGCAAAAAAGGAGGAGGTGGCAAAGGCAATTACCTTATACATAACGGTATTCACACCGAGAGCGGAAGCAGCAATTTCTCCCTCTCTTACGGAAAAAAGAGCTCTTCCTATTCGGGAATGAAGAAGGTTACGTATTAAAACAACGACAATCACCAAAATAAGCAGTACCAGATAATAATATTTCTGGTAATTATTAAATTTAATTCCTAATATAACGGGAGGCTCTATGCCCAATATCCCCCTCGTACCATTTGTTACCGCCGTCCAGTTAACAAAAACCTGATAAGTGATTTCCCCAAATGCCAAAGTAGATATCGCTAAATAGACTCCTTTTAGCCGGAGAGCCGGAATTCCTAAAATAAGGCCGAAAATCATTGCCATAATACCGGCACAAATGAGGGATACAAAGAAATGTGCATGTAATTTTGTAGCAAGAAGGGCAGCCGTATAAGCACCGATGCCGTAAAATGCAATATGTCCGACGGAAAACAAACCGGTACAGCCTGTTAATAAATTAAGACTCAGGCTGCAAATCGCAAAAATTCCTGCAATATTGGCGATATGAAGCCAATAGTTATTGGTAACTATAAAGGGAAGCATAACTGCGACCGCCAGGATAATCCAAATACGGGTTTTCTTATAAATATTTGCAAAATTCATCATTACACCTTCTCTACTGCTTTCTTTTTACTCATGATACCTGAGGGCTTTAAAATCAACACCAGGAACAGAACGATATATGCAATGGCAGACTGATACGCACTTGATACATATCCGGCCGCAAGACATTCTGCAACTCCTAAAATAATACCTCCGACCATGGCACCGCTGGCGAAATCCAGACCGCCAAGAACCGCTGCCGCAAATCCTTTGGTGCCCAGACTGGCTCCCATATTCGCCATCAAAAGATAAATAGGAGATATGAGCATACCTGCTATAGCTCCAATGACGGAAGCCATAACAAAAGTGGCCGTTAATGATCTTTTTACACTGATTCCCATCAGTCTGGCCGCATCCCTGTCCTGGGCCGTGGCACGCATGGCAATTCCCATACGGGTTTTTCTAAGAAAAAGATTCAATAATGCCACGAGGCCGAAACCAATAACCATATTCCAAATGTTTTGAGGTATGATAATCAATTCTCCGATTTTTTGCGGAGTATCACCAAACATGGAGGGAAAAGAGAAGGCATCCGCCCCGAATATCATACGAAGTAAATTTCTTATACAGATACTGACACCTATGGTGGCAATGAGCTTGCCCGTATCATTGGCCTTCAGCAGCGGACGGAATGCTATAAATTCAATTATATAGCTAATCACCATTCCAACGGCAATGGCTAACGGAAATGCCAGATAAACAGGCAGTCCGCATTCCATATGTAAGACCAGCAAAGAAAAGGCACCGATGGCACATACCTCTCCCTGGGCAAAATTCAGGATTCCCCATGCCTGCCATATCAATATATAACCCAATGCCACCAAACCATATATACTTCCCAGAGATATTCCCTGTATTAACTGCTGCAGCAAGTACATATTTACAACTCCTTTTTCTATATTAATAAATCCTTTACCTTTATATAATGAAATAAAACAGTCCGGATAATTTCAGATATCCGGATGTGTTAACAGCACATCCGGATTCAGCTACACTCAATGGTTGAAATCATACAGACTGCTTCAGTAAACTGTTGCCGATAATTTTAGATTTTAAGTACCATTCACTTTTTGCTAAAATTTATTTTACCAATTCGTATTTTCCGTCCTCAATCAAACGAATAATGAGAATGTCTCTGTTTGCATCGCCGTTTTCATCAATGCTGATGGTTCCGGTTGCGAGGGGAAGATCTTTTACCGCTTTAATACCCGCCATAATTTCATCACCGGTCAGGTTTTCAGAGGCTTTTAAGCCTTCTGCCATAACCATCATAGAGTCATAGGACATAGCCGCATTGGAATCCGGTGTTACCCCATATTCCGCTTCATAAGCATCAATAAAAGCTGCTGCTGCCTCGGATGCTTTCGTTTTATCCGGGAAGAAGGTCTGGGTATTGCAGATACCTATAGCAGACTCTCCGGCCAGTTCATATAATTTTGCATTCGTCAGTCCACCGCCGCCTAACAGCAGAACATCGCTCAGGCCTAACTGCTCCGCCTGTTTTGCAATGGTTGCCGCAGGCGTATACATTGTCCACATAATAATTGCTTCCGGTCCTAATTCCTTGATTTTTAATAACTGGGAGGACATATCCGTTGCAGACGGATCGAACGCTTCGATTGCAATAGGTTCAATGCCGTTATCTTTTAATACCTTTTCCACTACATCCTTTCCGCCTGTACCGTAATCATCCGATTGATACATAACGGCAATTTTGGAACAGCCCTTAAGAATAGCATATTCCGTAATAGCCTTTGCCTGCTGTGTATCGGATGCCTGTAAACGTGCCACATACTTGTTGCCGGGATCCGTAATGGAAATACCGGAGGAAATAGGTGTGATCAACGGAATTCCGGCACTTTCCGTAACATCCATCATAGCTAATGTACAGGAGCTGTTTACCGTACCGATAACGGCCGTTACTTCATCACTGTAAACCAGCTTATTAACAGCCGATACCGCTGTCTTAGGGTCCTGCTGGTCATCTTCTTTAATTAAGGCGATCGTTTTTCCGTTGATACCACCGGCTTCATTAATTT
>CAMJWQ010000041.1 GCA_946409475.1 uncultured Lachnospiraceae bacterium | reverse complement strand
CCTGCTTGCCGTAGGCTCCCAGACTCCCTCCATCATAGCCTCCAAATGCATCCCTACCGTAGCAAGAGGTGTTCTTAGCTCATGGGAAACATCCTGTGTCAGCTGTTTTCTCAGCAGCTCCTGCCTGTTTAACGTCTCTGCCAGATGATTGATGGAAAGAACCAGTTCCTGCAGCTCTTTCGTATCCGTATTTTCCGAAACTCTGACTTCATAATTTCCGCCCGCAATCTGCTTCGTGATCTCCATGGTTTTCAAAAGGGGCCTGGATATCCGCTTTGCCATAAAATAACCGATAATTACGGAAAAAAGCAGGGAAAATATACCCGTGCCTACCAGAACAACATTTAATATACTTAAAAACTGAAAATCACTCTCACTTAGAAAAAAAGGACCATAATAAACAATAGATACCTTTCCGATTATTTCATCCTGCTGCATTAAATCAAATTCCTTTGATACGAACTCTCCGTGCAGAGCAGGGTATTTTTCCTGCATGCGTTTCGCAATTTCTGCCATTACCGACGAGCATAAAGTCATATCATGCCGCTCCGCATCCCATACGGATACGTTATCCTTATCCGAAACTTTAATGATAAAGCCGTCATATAAGGAATACATACCCAAAGTATGTATAGAGTCAATATCCCAAGTATTTGTCATTCTATTGTAATGAAGGCTTAAATTCGATACGATTTCTTCGGTTTTCTTCTCCTGCTGCTCCGTCAAGTAATTCATAAATTGGCGATTAATAAAAATATTGGACAAGATACTGATAAGTGCGACCGTTACCAATACCACAAAGGCGATAGTGAGAGTCAGCCTCGCTCTTAAGCTTTGCTTCATGTACTGCTTTCACCTCCGAACTTATATCCTGCCCCATGAATCGTTAAAATATAGACAGGTTCCTTCGGATTATCCTCTATTTTTTGCCGCAGGTTTTTTATATGGCTGTCGACGGCACGATCATATCCTAAAAATTCATCTCCAAGAGCTATGGTAATCAGTTCATTCCTGGTAAATACCTTACCGGGATATTTCATTAATGCGGCTAAAATTTTATATTCGGTCGGTGTCAGATTCACTTCCTTTTGCTTTTTCTTAAGGGTACGGCTCTCAAAATCCACATATAAATCATCATGATTATAAGAATTTTTACGAAAAAGAGGCACCAGATCCTTGGATGACCTTCTAAGCACCGCTTCTATTCTGGCATTTAGCTCCTTTAAACTGAAGGGCTTCATAATGTAATCATCCGCACCTATTTGTAACCCCTCCAGCAGATCCTCTTCCTCTGCCTTTGCCGTTACCATGATAATGGGTACCCGGGATTTTTTACGTATCGTCCTGCATATTTCTTCTCCGGAAATATCCGGCAGCATAAGGTCTAACAGAATAAGCGCAATATTTTCCTTATCGAATACTTCCATTGCCTCTCTCCCATTCTCCGCCGTAAAAGTACGAAAGCCTTTACTTTTTAAGAATGATTGCAGTACTTCCGCAATTTTTAATTCATCTTCAACGATAAGTATATTTCTATTTACAATATTCATCTTAAGACCTCCATGCCGACGCATAAAAAACATTATATTAGAATTATAATCTATTTATGGTATTATTTGCAATTTTTACTCTTTTGATCTGTTACCCGTATATATATTAGCCTAATACCATAATTTTAAATAATATCATACCCCTGCTCTTCTATTTCCTCTTTGATCTTATCCAGAGTTATATCTCCCTCTTTGAACCGCACGGAAACGGTCTTATCCTCCAAATTAACCGATACATTCTCCACTCCCTTTAAGCTGCCGACCGCTTTTGTGATAGCGTTTACGCAATGAGCACAAGACATGCCTTCCACATTTAAAATTTCCGATTTCATAATTTCACCCTGTACGGCAGAGTATCAAAGCCTTCTGCCTATTCCTTTCTTTTCTATTTAATAACCTGTTCCATTTACCGCCGCTATAACCTTTATTTATACTGCCTTATCTTTTTCCCTTCCGTCCTTTATGCTTTAAATCTTTTTAGTCTTAATGCATTTGCCAATACGGATACGGAGCTTAAGCTCATGGCAGCCGCTGCAAATATGGGATTTAATAAAGGCCCGCCAAAGAGATATAAAACACCGGCGGCAATGGGAATTCCTGCCGTATTGTAGCCAAAGGCCCAGAATAAATTTTCTTTAATATTACGTATGGTTTTTCTGCTCAAATTTATGGCGGTAGGAACATCCATTAAATCACTTCTCATTAATACAATATCTGCCGATTCCATGGCTACATCCGTACCGGAACCAATGGCAATACCGATATCCGCCTGCGCTAAGGCAGGTGCATCATTGATACCGTCTCCCACCATGGCAACCTTTTTTCCTTCTGCCTGCAGCTTTTTCACTTCATCGGATTTATCCTGAGGCATAACCTCCGCCAATACCCGGTCAATACCCACCTGCTTTGCTATGGCTGCGGCTGTTTTTTTATTGTCACCGGTAATCATGGCGACTTCGATGCCCATTTTATGAAGCTTTTCTATGGCCCTTTTACTGCTTTTCTTAACAACATCCGCGACGGCAATGATTCCGGCAATATTACCGTTTAAAGCTACATACATGGGCGTTTTTCCTTCCGACGCAAGCCGGTCCGATTCCTGTTTCAATGAAATCAGGGAAATATTCCTGTTTTCCATTAGCTTACGGTTTCCTATCAGGGCCTGCTCTCCCTCTATTTCAGCTTGAATACCCATTCCGGTAATGGATTCAAAATCATTGATTTTAAGTAATTCCAGATTCCTTTTTTGAGCCCCTTGCACGATAGCTTCTCCCAGGGGATGTTCGGATGCCTTTTCTGCTGAAGCCGTAATCTGCAGAAGTCTGTCTTCCGAGATGCCGTTAATCGTTACCATATCCGTAACCTCAGGCCTTCCTTCCGTTATGGTACCGGTTTTATCAAATACAATCGTCTGAATCTTATGAGCGGTTTCTAATGCCTCCCCGCCTTTTATTAAGATGCCGTTTTCAGCTCCCTTTCCCGTACTTACCATAATGGCAGTGGGAGTGGCCAAACCAAGGGCGCAGGGGCAGGCAATGACTAATACGGAGATAAATATAGTCAGGGCAAATTCCAGGCTGCCGGTTCCTATCAACCAGGCAATTCCTGCTGCCAATGCTATTATGCATACGATGGGAACAAAATAACCGGATACAATATCAGCCATCTGTGCTATAGGGGCTTTTGAATTCTGGGCATCCTCCACTAATTTAATAATTTGCGCAAGTGCCGTATCACCGCCTACTTTGGTAGCCTTAAATCGTATGCTGCCGTTTTTGTTAAGGGAGGCTGCATAAACCGCATCTCCTGACTTTTTATCAACCGGGATACTTTCCCCTGTTAACATGGATTCATCTATGGCCGTATGGCCTTCCGTTACCACACCGTCAACGGGTATCTTTTCTCCGGGTTTTACAATGATGATATCGCCGATGGTTACCATATCAATAGCAATCTCCATTTCTTTTCCATCCCGGATAATAGTGGCCGTTTTAGGTGCAAGTCCCATTAATTTTTTAATGGCCTCGGAAGTCTTTCCCTTTGAAACGGCCTCTAAGGATTTTCCAAGTAGTATTAAAGTAATAATTACACCTGCCGTTTCAAAATAAAGATGATCCACCGCCATAAGCTCTCCCATTGATATCTGGTAGATATTATAGATACTGTACAATATGGCAGCTGAGGTCCCTATGGCAATTAAGGAATCCATATTGGGGCTTTTTTGCAATAGTGATTTAAAACCTACAATATAAAATTTATACCCGGCCGCTACGATCGGTATGGTTAACAGCAATTCTATCAATGCATAAATGAGCGGATATTGCATCGGCTCCATAAAGGCCGGTATGGGAAAGGGCAGCCAGGATACCATGGGCACCATCGCAACATAAAGGAGAGGAATCCCAAATATGGCCGATATGGTAAATTTAATCCAAAGTGTCCTTATCTCTTTTTCCTTGCGAAGCCTATCCTCATCTACATTGTTTTTTTTATTTTCAATCACCTGATAACCAATTTTTACAATTGTATCCTGAATACTGTTAAAGGACAGCTGTTTTTCATTATATGCAACAGACAGCCTTTCCGTGGCAAAATTCACGGTAGCTTGATTGACTCCCTCCAATTTTCCCACAGCCTTTTCTATTCTTTTCGCGCAGGCAGCACAGGTCATGCCGCCCAATGCAATATTTTCTGTTTTCATTCCTTAATCCTCCTGATACCTTATTTCGTATTCTGTTATACTGCTATTCACTTTTCCAATTTGAAAAAATAACCTTGGCTTCCTGTAAAAATTCATTGGATATGGTAATGGTTTCTTCCTCTACTGTCTTATTTTCCGAAAAGATGGGTACGGGATTACATCCGCCTCTGGTAATTTCCACCTCGTCAACCTTAAACTGATTTCCACAGTTTTGGCATACTAATACATCACCGCTTTGCTTATAATAACCTCTTCCTGAGCTGTAGCAGACCTGACAGGTATTAAAGGCTGTTCTAACGGTTCCGTCAGTTGCCTTAACCGCCAGTACTTCCATTTTTACTCCATCCACTTCTGCCGGATAAAAGGCTGCTGTTTCCGTTACCTCATCAATGGGAATTACAATATCGGCCCCGTCAGCCGCTATTGTATAATTTTCACTGCCGGCAGCTCCGTCACCGGCCGCCTCTAACTTACCTTTATTAGCATAATAAACGAATCCTATTATCACAATGAATACGGCAATTGCCGGGATTAATAAGTTACTTCCGTTTTTTTTGTTATTATTTTGTTTTTTATTTTTAGTATTCATCATTTTTCCTCCATCTATTTATTGAAAGCATTATTTACCTCTATTTTTATCGCAGGGTAAGCTTATTTACACATTCCTTTACAATAATATTAATGGCAGCTGGCACCACTTCCAAAGCTTGTTTGAGAATAGTCCCAATTCTCAGGCACATACTCACCGACCTCCTTTTTTATGGCATCCAAATCGATATTGTTGATATCATCCACTACCTTTACGTAACCAAAAAAAGCATTATTATTTGCCGAAAAACCAAAATCCTCAGTGGGATACAGTTGAATTAAATTTTCACCCTTCGTTATGGGAATCTGTTGGGCGTAAAGAGGAAATCCAATGGCATCATTATTGAATACCGCTTCATTATCCACTTGAATGGTCCATTTTGTCATGGTTTCAGCCTGTACAATAATAAGGGCCGGTGTGAAAGTATCCTGCTTCATATCTGTTTTTACATACTGAGTCCCGTCTTCTTTTATTTCAGCAATTACCACTTCCTCTGTGGGTATCCGATAATCTGACAGTTCGCCTCCCAGGCTATCGGAATCGTATTTTTCATAGGCGGAATCGTTATCCGTACTTTCACTTCCCGAATTATTTTGCGCTGCCTCAGAGCCGGAACCGGTCACGGTAATGGTGCTTCGTATCATGCCCATCCAACAGCTGTAAGAAAAAGTACCCGATTCCGAAGGGGTAAAGGTAATGACATTATCTCCCACTTCCAATTTCTTTTCTATTCCATATTCCGGTATAATGATACGGTTATTGCATCCGTTTATGGTGCCTTCCGCAGCCTGAATTGTCCATTCAACAGGAATTCCCGCCTGCACGGTAATGGGTTCATAACGTCCGGAGGACAGTGACGTGGTTACGACTTGTTTATCCTCCGTCACTTCCGCTTTTGCATTTTCCGTCGCATTCCCATTTCCGGCAGATGCCGTTAAAACGGGAAATCCAAACAGGCTCATTCCGCTGCTAAACATGGATATTCCTAATATTACTACCAGCACAGCTCCCGTTGTCATCATTTTATGAGCGAATTTTTTACTTAAAAAAGTACTGACGGCTCCCAGTAAAAACATCAAGGGCACTGTTCCCAGGCTGAATAAGAACATAGATAATGCGCCCTTTACCGGATCTGCGGTGGAAAGTGCATATAACTGCATAGCCTGTAATGGGCCGCAGGGCATAAGTCCATTTAACAGTCCTACATAGAGAGGACTGTTGCTTTGCTTGCCCTCATGTATCTTAGCTGCAAAGATTTTGGGCATTCTTGGGTTAAACCTGCGCAGCCACGGGAATATGTCAAGCATATTAATACCCATAACTACCATAAAGATGCCGGCAATAACCTGTACGATTCCCTTAGTGCTTCCCGGCAGCTGTATAACAGAACCTGCTGCTCCCACAATACCTCCGATTACCGTATAAGAAATGACCCTTCCCGCATTATAGAGCAATCCGGGCCTCAAACCGGCAAACCGCCCTTTTTCCGGTTTCCCGTCCTTAACATGCAGACATTGCGAAAGGTTGATCCCGCCGCACATGGCTACACAATGAAAGGAGGTTAACACTCCTATGACAAAAAGTACTCCGTAGCTCATATTTTCATCGGCTTCCGGAAAAAAATTAAATACATCGGTGAAACCAAAATAACGCATTATGGTATAAATGGCATAAATAAGTAGAACAGCTCCTAAAATGTTTGTTATCTTATCATTTTTCTTCCCGTTATTTACTTTTGATTCCACTACTTCATAATCCAAATTTCTAATTAAAGCCTTTATCCCGTTTAAAGATATCTTTTCCGGATTATAGGTTACCGTGGCCTTACTTTCTGAGAAGCTTACCTGACAGCTTATGATTCCTTCTGTTTTTTCTAATTTTCTTTGAATCCTCATTTCACAGCCGGTACAGGTCATCCCCCTTAACTGCAAGACTTTTGTCTCTTCCAATTTGATCACCCTCTCTGATTCAGTCTGTATTAAATCTGTAGTCATACTAACAAAAGATTTTGTAGATTTTATGTGGATTGAAAAAATTATTAGAAAATGCAAATAAAAAACAGGTACCATAAGATTGGGAAAACATGAAAAATATGGTATCATGGAAGCATTGGAAATTATTTTAAAATGCTCTTGACATTCCCCTTAAAGGGAGGGTTTAGGATACCCATATAAGGAGATAGCAAATGTATAAGATAGGTGAATTTTCTAAGATAACCAATTTAACCAAAAAAGCTTTACGCTATTACGATGAGCAGGGAATCTTAAAGCCTTCCTTCCGTGGCGAAAATAATTATCGTTTTTATCAGGAATCGGACTATGATAAAGCGAAGCTGATCATTCTATTAAAAGAATTGGATTTTTCCATAGCGGAAATAAAAGATACTTTAGCAATTTGTGAAAGCAAAGAAGATCTTCCTTTTTTTCTGGAAGAAAAGAAAGCATTTATCGAAAAAAACATGCAAAGAGAAAAAGAACTGATTCATAAGCTTAATCGTTATCTTCTTTCCAAAAATAAGGAGGAAAAAAAGATGGAATATGAAATCCTGGTAAAAGAAGCGGAACAGGTTACGGTAGCAAGCATCAGGTATACCGGAAAATACGGTGATGTGGGCAGCTACTACGGAGACATATATAAAGCTGTAAAGGATAATGCAGCCGGAGCACCTTTTAACTGCTATTATGATGAAGATTATAAGGAAGATGCCGATATTGAGGCTTGCATACCGGTTAAGCAGCTTTTATCCCTTACCGATACAAAGGTAACCTGCAGAAAGCTTCCTTCCTGCAGGGTCATAAGCACCATTCATGAGGGAAGCTATGATAAGCTGGGTCAGGCTTATAAAGCAGTCATTGATTATGCGGCTAAGAATCAGCTCACTTTAAAAACCCCCTCAAGAGAAATCTATCATAAGGGTCCCGGTATGATTTTTAAGGGTAATCCCCATAAATATGTGACGGAAATCCTCGTACCAGTCGAATGACCATATAAAATCTAAAGTTGAAAAGGAGAAATAATGAATACATTTGATTTTAAGAAGGAATACAAGGATTTATATGTACCGAAAACCTCCCCGGCAGTCATTTCCGTACCAGCCATGAATTTCATAATGATTGAAGGAAAAGGTGATCCCAATGAAGAAGACGGTCCTTACCAGCAAGCCTTACAGTTACTATACGGTCTGTCCTACACTATCAAAATGAGCAAAAAGTCGGGAAGTACACCAAAAGGTTATTTTGATTATATCGTCCCGCCTTTAGAGGGTTTATGGTGGATGGAGGATGGCGGTACCTCAGTGGATTATGCGCATAAAGATAAGTTTTGCTGGATTTCCATGATAAGGCAGCCGGATTTCGTTACGGAGGATGTATTTGCATGGGCTTGTGATGAAGTGAAAAGGAAAAAGCAGCTGGAAGCATCGTCTGCTAAGTTGATTTCCTTTGAGGAGGGTATATGTGTGCAGTGCATGCATATAGGGGCTTATGATGATGAAACAGCTACCGTTGCAAAGATTGAGGAATTTATTCAGGAACAGCAGCTTAAAAATGACATCGGTACCATACGCCGTCATCACGAGATATACTTATCAGATCCCAGAAAGGGAAAGACAGAAAACAGAAAAACGGTCTTACGTATTCCTGTAAAATAAGCACCTGCTAATTATGAACATCTCATACGGGTAACCGACAGGCATTTATGGATTTAGTCTACGCATAATAAATAACCATGCAGACCTGTACCGGTTTATCTGTTCTATTTTCATAGGCATGTCTTTGATCCGCCTGATAGCGAATGGAATGGCCTGCATTTACGGGATAAATTTCATCCTGTAAATGCAGAGTCAGAGTTCCTTCATAGACTAAAGTAAATTCTTCCGTTCCCGGTTCATGGGGTGAGGAATAGGAAATGGCACCCGGGTCCAGATCAATATGCAAAATCTCAAAATTCCTTCCCGGCTCAAAGGGAAATACCGGATATAACCGGAATGCATCTGTTTCATTGGTCAGGGGAGTAACCGCCCGATTATTGATGATCTCCGCTTCCTGTTTTACGGCTGTCATAAGGGCCGTAAAGGATATTTTTAATCCGGTGGATATCTTCCATAAGGTAGCTACGGATGGGCTTGATTCTCCTCTTTCTATCTGTCCCAGCATACTTTTGCTGACACCGGTCACCTCCGATACCTTATCTAATGACAGCTCTCTCTCTTTTCGAAACCTTTTTAAATTAAATGCTATAATTTGATTTAAATTATCCGTATTTTCTATGTCCGGCATAATGCTCACCATCCGTTTTTCTTTTTCATACCATGAACGAAGCTCCCCCGTTTATCGGAAGTACTTTATCCCTCCGGTACTATCTTCAGTGTACTGCTAAGAAATATATACATCAACGATAAGATACCACTTCTATATCATAAAGGCAAGCCATTTCCTTCCAGGCCCTGATTTGCTCCTCCGATGGCGCCTCATATCTGCTGCTTGGCGGTTCCCTCTTTAATTTTTTATATTTATCTGCACCAAAGGTATGATAAGGCAGAAACTCCAATTTTGCCTCAGGTATATTTTCTTTCATAAAGCTTATGGTTTGCCTGATATTTTCCTCAGTCCCATTCACGTCCCGAATAAGAGGTATCCGGACCACCATCTCCTTGTTTAAGGAAGCTACCCTTTTACTGTTCTCTAAAATTGGCTTTATGGATTTTCCTGTCAGCTCACTATGTTCTTTTTCCGACATATGTTTGATATCAAAGAAAATCAGCTCCATTTTATTTAAAATATCCTTTACCCTCTCAAAATCAAAATATCCGCAGGTTTCCAAGGCTAAGTGAATTCCCATATCATAAAGAGTATTGGTAAGTTTTCTTAAGAACTGCTCCTGCAGGGTAGCCTCTCCTCCCGAAAAGGTAACTCCACCGCCGGAATGCCTGTAAAATGGCATTTGACGGCTTATATGGCTTACCACCTCTTCTGCCGTAACAAACCTTGTCATGCCATTTTCCAGGGTTTGCCCTTCCGGATTGGAGCACCATTTACAATGCAGGGGACAGCCGGATAAAAATATGGTGGTTCTGATTCCTTCTCCGTCATTGACGGAGAAGTTCTGCATCTGCATGATATAACCGCCATTTGCAATATTAGCCGCATTATCGCCGTATATCCTGTTTGTTTCCATTTCAAAATTCTCCATGTTCCGTTCTCGCTATGATGGCATCCTGCATGGATTTTGACAGGTTTACAAATTGGGTACTATAACCGGCAACGCGGACCAGTAAATCCTTATAATCCTCCGGCTTTTCTTGTGCCTCTCTTAATACTTCGGATGAAATGGTATTAAATTGTACATGAAAGGCTCCCAGGGAAAATAAGGTCTGTATCATGGCTCCTAAATTAGCCTGCCCTCTTTTGGTAGCTACCAGGTCATGATTGAGACGAAGATTCAAAAGGGTGCCTCCCGAATGAAGCTCCTGATTGATTTTTGCCGCCGAACGCATGGCTGCAAGGGGTGTGGAGGTATCACTGCCTGCGTAGGGAGATACTCCCTCACTGGAGGGCTCCCTGTTTTTTCTTCCGCAGGGGGTGGCAGCTAATATCCGGCCCATGGGTATATAATTGGATATTCCCATAAATGCCGTATTAAAGGGAGAACCGAAAACATCCTTATACTGATGAATTTCCCGGTAATACCAATTGGCTATTTCGATAGCAATGGAATCCACATAATCATCATCGTTACCATACTTTGGCACCTCCCTTGCCATATCTCTAAGAGCCTCACAGCCCTCCCAGTCAGCATCCAATGCCTTTACCAATTCTTCCATGGTCGTTTTTTTCTCTTCAAATACCAGCTTTTTGATAACAGCCAGAGAATTGGCTGCCACTGCAAGACCGATTCCCGTAATAACAGGTCCTACATTATATTTGGCTCCTCCCCTGCTTAAGTCCCTGCCCTTTTCCATACAGGCTTCCATACAGGAGGACAAAAAGGGTCTTGGTACCATTTCCTGATGAAGCTTTTGTGCCGTTATGGTAGCAATAACGGAATGCTTGCATAGGTTCTTAAATTGTTTATAGAACGCCGTCTTTACTTCTTCATAGGAAGTAAATTCTTTTGCCGGCTTTTCCGGTAATCCCATCTGCTCCCCGGTCAGCCGGCTTTTCCCTTCATTGAGGGCATATTCCAATGCGCACCCAAAATTAACATTAACAGCCGCCGTCCACTCTCCTGTTTTGCGAAAATGAGGTACCACGCATCCGCAGTTATTCCAATCCTTGGCATCCTCCGGCTCATATCCGGCATTAAGGAGCATCTGATAACCCACACTGTCATTATGAATGGCAGGAAATCCCGTTCCCTTACTGACTAAATGGGTAACGGCATCCAGAAACTGCCTCGGACAATCGGCATGGATACGGACACTTAACCCCGGCTGGTGGGTCTTTACTTCCTCCGTAGCCTTTAAGGCCATATAGGTAATTTCATTAGTGGCATCCAGGCCCTCTCTTGTCCTGCCTCCCACCGTAAGATTTTGGAATTGGTTATAGCCTGCAAAATAATCTGCCGTATTGGCAGAGATGGTCCATACCCATTCGGAGTATTTTAACCACAGGGCTTCTATTAACTCCTGCGCTTTCTCTTTTGTTATGATTTCCTTATCCATATCCTTCCGATAGTAGGGATACATATACTGATCAAACCGTCCCGGATTTAAGGCTAAGGGATTTTCCGATAAAATTCCTCCCAGCTGGGTAAACCATACAAATTGAATGGCTTCATAAAAGGTTTCCGGCGGATTCTCGGGTACCCTGCTGCAAATCTCCGCTATGGTCAATAATTCCTGCTTCCTGATTTCATCCTTTTCCAGTAGAGCCGTCTCTTTTGCCTTTTCGGCATATCTTTTGGCAAATACGATGATTCCTTTGGATGTTAAAATAACCGATTGATAAAATTCTCTTTTTTCGATATCTTCCGGATCCGTATCCGACAGTGCTGCTGTTTTTTCCTGCGCTTCCTTTATAATGCCTCCAAAGCCTTTTACAAAGAGTACATCCTGATAATCGGGAGTAATCTCCCCGACAGCCTGCCTCCATTTGGAATCATTATCAACCACTCCGGTATCAACTGCAATTTTATAGGTAGCCTTAGGAAGTCTTGCAAGAAATGCTTCTTCCAATGACTTATTTTTCCAATAAGGGAAAATTTGTTCACGTACAAACTCTCTCTGCTCCTTTGTCATAACGTAAGGGTCCTGGGGTCTTTTATCAAAATGATCCATTTCCCTGTCTACCCAGAGCCAGGAAAATTCAGGAGTCAGAATTCCGCACTTTCGAAATTCCCCCACCGCTCCCACAATTAATTCTCCGTCAAAAATGCATATGGGCAGCTGCTCACAGGTATCATAAAAAGCCTGAGCCCTTCTGATGCAAACAGGCAGTGTTTCCGTTTTTTTATGAGACTCCGTAAATATCTGCGCCCGCTTATATGAGATAGCCGGTTTTGCATTTACATAATTCTGCCTGATCTTTTCGATTCTTTCCGTAACCATAATCAAACCTCCTGTTATTTTATAAACCGTACATTATAATATGATATTATTCTTTATTGTTGTATCATATCACGTCCATATATGCGTGTCAACGTACAGTTTTTATAAACAAAACTAAGGCTTGCCATTCAACCGGTATCCTGTTACTTCCGTTTCGGATTTTTAGGAAACCAGCCTTTTTTCACTCTTTCCTCCTGCTTAAAAATCTCATGTATACTCCAAAAGGAAGAGAATGCGGCTATTCCCATTATTGCTGAAAGAATTTGATTACCGATAAAAAGAGAAAGCATACATAGAAAAATGCCCATCACCAAAAATACCGGCCAGAATTTCTTGCCAAAATAATATTCCGCTTTTATGACAATAGGATGAAAGATCCCTATCAGCAAAAATGACAGTGCTCCGATCAATATACCATAATATTGCATTATAAAGCTCCTTCCCATTACTTATTATCCTTTATTATTGGGCCAAATACCGGTTAATGCTTCTTTGCAGAATCTTAAGTGAGCTGTCGATATTATTATCCCCTTTAATCATTTCATTAATTTCACCCTCCGCTAAAGCCATGGCATCGGAATATTTAGGAAACTTCGGAGTAATGATACCCTCCTCCAGTACCTGACTCAATAATTTACTGTCAATCACCTTCTCACTTTCCTCCATATCCTCCTGCAGGATAGATTCTGCGGCTTCCGACTCCGTGACCTTTTTTAAAACGGAGGCCCCCTGGGAATAACGGAAAATATCTAATTGAATATCTTTATCATAGGTCAGCAGCTTTAAAAATTCCCAGGACAGCTCAGTTTCTTTGGTCTTACTATTGATTCCCATTAATAACGTATTGACCTCCGAGGTATTATTTCCCTGCTCTCCTGCCGGCAAAGTGATGCAATCCCATTGAAAATTGGTATATTTTTTTATTTTATACGGATACGTTTTATAGGTCCTGTAATCGGAAAACAATAAAGGCATAAAGGCTACCTTTCCGTTATCAAAGTCCTGCTGTGTAACATTCTGCCCCTGATTTAATTCATTTATCTTTTTTACAAACCGTATTGCCTGTTCTACCTTTTCATTGGAAAAATCAGCACTGTGCCCATCCGTATCAAATAATTCCCCGTCATTAGCGTACACCGCCTGGGTCCATTCATAATTATAAACGCCGAATTGATCCAGTATTCCGTCATCATTGGTATCTTTTGTTATTTTACTGCATATGGCATATAAGTCATCCCAGGTCCAGTTAATTTCCGGTAAGTCAATTCCCTCTTTCTCCAAAAGGGTTTTATTTACAAACATTAATGTCGGTACCGTTTCATAAGGAAGGGCATATTGCTTTCCGTAATATTTACCGGTATCTAAAACAGTTTGGTAATATTCTTCCTCATGAAAAGTATCATCCTTTTCCATTAGGTTAGAAAGGTCTTTTAAATTACCTATTGAGGCAAATTGATTAAAATCATTGGCCAGCACCATAAATACATCCGGCATTTCTCCTAAGAGCATTTTTTCCGACATCCATTCGGAATAATCTTCTTTAAGAATGCCACTATAATAATGGACCCTTACATTGGGATGCTCTTTCTCAAATATATCTATGGCTTCGTCAATAATGGTATAGCTGTTGGCATTGGCAACATCCCAATTACTTCCGACGAACATACCGAATTCCAAAACTATGGTTTTGTTATTTTCCCTGATTTTATAGACAGTAAAAGAAAAAATAATAATACATAAGATAATACCGGTGATTATCGTCTTTTTTTTCCTACTCATTTTCCTTATTCCATTTCTTTTTGCTGGCTCCGGTTTGTACGGCCCAGATCGCCAATTGTGTTCTGTCCCTTAATTCCAGTTTATTTAAGATAGCACTTAAATAATTACGTACCGTTCCCTCCGACAAATTTAAATTTTCCGCAATTTCTTTGTTTGATGATCCATACTCAACCTGCGCTATAATTTTCCATTCCGTATGCGTCAGTTCCTCAACATTTTTATTTTCTACTAAAATGGAGTAATCAGATTTTGCCATTTTAGAAAACAGCTCCACCACTTTAGTGGCAATATCAGGGTTAATCATGGCCTTTCCGCTATGAACGGTAAAAATAGCCTTCACCAAATCATCCATGGATACGCCCTTTAAGAGATAACCGCTTGCCCCGTACTTCAATGCGTTATAGACATATTCATCATCATCAAAGGTGGTCAGAATAATAATCTTAACGGAGGAATAGTTTTC
>CAMJWQ010000040.1 GCA_946409475.1 uncultured Lachnospiraceae bacterium | reverse complement strand
CGCAAAGTGTCTTCTCCCTCAAGAATGAGGGGGGGGCAGGGGAGTTGAAGTGTCGAAGACACTTTGTTCTTTCATACGAGGAATTTACAATCTGTGATATAAAGGCCGGATTCTATTAATACTTTTACAGGAAAGGGAAAATATGGAGAATAAGAAAGCGAATAAGAAGGTGAATAAGAAAATCCTATTCGGCGGAATAGGGATAATTGCGGTGGCAGCAGTTCTTTTACTGATTTACAATGTTTTTATGCCGAAGGGCAGTACCGGTGAAAAAAAAATAGCGGTTGAAGTGGTATACCAGGACCAATCTTCGGATACGTTTGACATTGAGACCGATGAAGAATTCCTTAGAGGAGCACTGGAGCAGGAGGAGCTTATTGAAGGAACGGAATCCGAATACGGATTATATGTTCTAACGGTAAACGGCGTGACAGCAGATGAATCGAAGGAGGAGTGGTGGTGTTTTACCAAAGGCGGTGAAACACTTAATACCGGTGTGGATATGACACCTGTTGCAGACGGAGAACATTTTGAAATTACGTTAACAACAGGTTATTAAGGAGTATATGAAAACAAAAAATATGGTCACAGTCGGTATATTGGTTGCTGCTCTGGAAGCAGTGAAGTTTAGTTTGTCGGCTATTCCCGGAGTGGAATTGGTATCTTTATTCATCATACTTTATACGATTAATTTCAGGAAGCTGATTCTTTATGTTATATATACCTTTGTATTACTGGAGGGTCTCATGTATGGCTTTGGAATCTGGTGGGTTATGTATCTTTATATATGGACATTACTGGCCGGAGCAGCTTATCTGTGCCGGAAGAACCGCTCCGTTATCCTTTGGGGTATGATTGCCGGTGTGTATGGCATGCTCTTCGGAGCCTTGTGTGCCATTCCTTATCTTTTTACCAGTGGCTTTCAGGCTGCCATTGCTTATTGGGTGGCGGGAATTCCCTATGATATCGCCCATGGAATTGCTAATTTTTTTGTTACATTACTTTTATTCTCTCCGTTAAATCAGGTCTTGAAGAAAATAAACAGGATTATTTATGAATAATAATCGGATGAAGAAAACGCTATATTCACAGATAGTATCTTTGGATATAGCGTTTTTTATCTGATAGGAGTCATCCGGTGATATTTTCCTTATGCATTCGTGTGCATCCCCCGGAGGGCCTGATTTATAGGAAATCACAAACTTTAACACTTTACGGGAACAAGGTCCTTCCTATAAATTTACAGGAATGCACTTACAGGAATATACTGTACAAATATTTCTTAAAACAGTATAATAATTATTAAAAAGAATTTACCAATGAGAGGATATGGCATGAATATTAAATTAGTGGCACTGGATATGGACGGTACCTTATTACAGTCAGGGGGTATCTTATCGGAGGATAGTAAAAAAGTATTGGAGAGGTGCATTCAAAATAAAATTCATATTGTAATTGCCAGCGGAAGGGCCCTTCACTCCCTGCCCGAGGATGTAATGAAGATATCCGGTATCGAATATGCCATTACCTCCAATGGGGCGGCAGTAAACCATCTGCCGGCAGGAAAGCGTATATATTCCAATTTATTAACGAAAGATAAAGTGGAACAAATCATGAAGGTCATGAGTCATCATTCCCTTGCCATAGAAGCTTTTATGGAGGGATATGCCTACACGGATCAAAAATATTATGAAAATCCGCTGTCATTCGGTGCTCCTCAGAAGGCTCTGCCTTATATAAAAAGAACACGCATCCCTGTTCCGTCCATTCATGAATTTATTGATAAGAATATAGAAAGGCTTGATAATATTGATATTATTGTAGACGATCCAATTAAAAAAGAGGAAGTAAGAAAGGAACTTTTTTTGCTGGAAGATTTATATGTTACCTCCAGTGTTCCCCATATTCTTGAAGTTGCCAATAAATCGGTAAGCAAGGCCGAAGCGCTGAAATACATAACACAAATATTAGAATTGCATTCATCGGAAATTATGGCCTGCGGGAACGCAGATAACGATGCGGAGATGATAACTTATGCAGGAATAGGGGTAGCTGTGGAAAATTCGTCGGAAAATTTGCTTAAAGCGGCGGATTTTGTTACTGATTCCAATGATCATGAAGGCGTGAGTAAGGCTATTCATAAATTTGTATTTGATAAATAATATAAATTTAATATGACTTAGGAATCCGTTTATTATATAGAAAAAGGTGATGGCCAAATATTATCTCAAAGAAAGGAACGTTTTATGATAAAAGTTGTCATAGCGGACGATGAAGAAAAAGTATGCCAGTTAATCTATCATTTAGTTGACTGGAAATCCCTTGACATGGAGGTCGTTTCCATTGCGCATAATGGAATTGAGGCACTGGAGCAGGTGGTGGTCTATAAACCGGATTTGATTATTACGGATATACGAATGCCCGGTTATGACGGCCTTGAGGTGATTAAGAGAGCAAAAAGCGCAAAGAGTGATATTGAAATTATTATCATCAGTGGTTACCGTCATTTTGAATATGCCCAAAATGCAATTAAATACGGTGTAGGTGATTATCTCTTAAAACCGATCAAAAAAACGGAATTACTAGATACGTTAAATCATGTGAAAGAGAAATACCTCCTAAGAACCAACCAGTTAACCAGTGAAGAACAGTTAACCTTGACCTATAGAAATGGAATTGATAAAAAGAGAACGGAATTTTTAGCATGTCTGCTGTCCTTTCAGTACAAGGAAGACGAAGATATGACGGTTGAATATATTAATAGAAATTATTATTATCATTTTCATAAAGGCTTGTTTCAGTTTTTTATTTTTAAACTGGATTGCGGATATCATAAGGGAAACAACAGCAGTTTAAAATTAATGAAGGATAAGGTAGAGCAGATAACGGCCGTTTATATAAAAGAAGAATGTTATGATTTTCAAATATACAGTACTGACTGCGGGATAAACGTACTATGTAATTATGAACCGGAAAAACGCAGGGTAATGCGGAAGCATATGAAAGATATTTTGGATGAGCTGCTGGTACAAAAAACGGTCTTCGGGCAAATAAATATCACGATTGGCATGGGGGATGCCGTATCTGATTTGCATAAAGTATTTCACTCTTATTTCATGGCAGAGGAATGTATTAATGAAAGGTTTGTCCTGGGAAATGATATTTTTATTGAAGAGATACCATACGGAGATAATCGGGAGGAATGGAATACTCTTCTCGGGGAGCTTCAAAAAGATTTCACAACGGCTATTGTAGGCTTGAACAGGGAAGATATTGCAGGAGTATTGGAAAAACTGAAAAGTACGGTTAAAGCATCGGAAGCATATGCGGTGAAATCCTTAAAGATTGCTAAAGAGGTAATGCAGTCCTACCTGACCATTGCACGGAGTAATCAATTAAAAATAGAGAATGAAGAAATCTTTTATCAAAATTTTTGCTTTTATGCAAACAGGTGCGGCAATTCGGAGGCTTTGTTTCATTTCCTGCAAATAACCGTTTTACAATCCTTCGATAAAGTGGTGGAAGATAAAAGACAGGAAAATACGAAACCGATACGGTTGGCGAAACAGTTTATTTTACAAAATTACAAACGCTCCGTCAGTCTTGAGGAAGTCAGCAGCCATGTAGGTTTTAATGCCTCCTATTTCAGCTCTTTATTTAAGAAGGAATCCGGTTATAATTTTCTCGAATACCTGTCGGAGGTCCGGATGAATAAGGCAAAAGAACTGCTAAAGGAAACGAGTATGTCCGTTGCCTCCGTATGTGAAGCCGTAGGTTATAGTGACTTGAAGCATTTCACAAAAAGTTTTAAGAAAAATACGGGTTTAAAACCAAATGAATATCGCAAATTATATTCTTAATGGGAGAAGAATATGGGCGCTATAGATCATAAAAGAAAATATTTGTCAAAAAGAATACGGTTTATGGGATTCTTAATTCTGCTTTTTGGGGGTATTATATTATTTGTTTTTACTATGACAGCTATTCGTTTCAAAGAATATGCATCTATTTGCATTTTGCTGTATGTTATTTACGGAGCAGTGCTTTATGTGAATTACAAATGGATCTATCAGCCATATAAGGAAAATGCAAAAATATTATATTCTTTTATAAAGGGCTATTCTTTTACAAGCATATATGAACAGCGTATTTATTTGAGTCCGGAATTTGAAGATACCATCTTTAAATTTAAGGAATTAATAGATACCAACGAGCTTATCAGTGCATCGAAAAAGCAGGCACAATATTTGGCTTTACAAAATCAGATCAATCCTCATTTTCTTTATAATACATTAGAAGGTATTCGGGGAGAAACCTTAAATGCAGGATTGGAAAGCGTAGCGGAAATGACGGAGGCATTAGCTACTTATTTTCGTTATACCATTTCGAATGTTGAGCATTTGGTTACCCTGGAGGATGAATTAAAGAATATTCAAAATTATTATATTATACAGCAATATCGTTTTGGTGAGAGATTAAGCCTGCTGATAGAATATAATCAGGATGAGGAATCGGAAATTATGCGGTACCGCCTGCCAAAGCTTACATTACAGCCTATAGTGGAAAACTCCATATATCATGGTATTGAAAGAAAAATAGGCAAGGGACATCTGCGCATTAAAATTGAAAGGACAGCAAGGCGCCTGATTATTACCATATCGGATGACGGCATAGGGATGGAAAAGGACCGCTTGACAGAAATCAATGAAAAACTGAACAATACCTCCTTTGACTATGCCAAGGCAGACAGTGAAGTACAGGGGGGAATTGCAATTATTAATGTAAACAGCAGAATTCGGCTGCTATTTGGTGAAGAGTATGGCATTACCATTTATAGTACGGCCGATGTAGGAACAGATGTGGAAATAACGCTGCCGTTAATTGAGAAGGCTTGATTATAAAGGTGATATATGAGAGAAGAAGTATTAAGGTTGGAAAATATCATAATAAAAGAAAATGATGTTGCTTTATTGAATAATTTTAATCTGCATATTTTTCAGGGGGAAATCATGGGGATGGTTTGTGTAAATTCTCTGGGAAGGGATCTCTTGGTGAATCTGATCTGCCAAAATATACCCTTGGTTTATGGAAGGGTTTATCTGAATGAAAATTTAGTTAACAGCTATGAACATAGTAATTATACGATGAATAAGGTCTCTGTTATCGAAAAAAAGAGTAAGCTGGTTAAAGACCTGACCGTATCCGACAATATTTTTGTTCTTCGGAGAGGATTCAAAAAATATATAATCAGCCCCCGCGTCTTAAACAAGCAGCTTAAAATGTTCTTAAAGGATTTGGAGGTTACGATTGACGGGAATGAATTGATTATGCATTTATCCTCTTTTAACCAGTGTGTTGTGGAGCTTTTGAAAGCTGTGGTATTAGGCGTAAAAATAGTCATTATAAAGGATTTAAGTAATTTTATCAGTGCGGCGGATTTAATAAAATTCCATGCATTAATACGCTATTTTTCCCAAAAAGGGATTTCCTTTTTATATATATGCAATCATCACGAGGAAGCCTTTAAAATATGTGACCGGCTGTCCATATTTGAAAATGGGAAGATACAAAAGATATTTGAAAGCAGAGAGTTTAAAAGAGATAAAATCAAACCTTTTTATAAAGATATTTACAGTACCGTTTTACCGGATAAATCAGACAAGTCCTATTCGGAGACCATATTGGAATGGAAGCATATCTCTACGGAGAATATGAAAGATATCAGCCTTACGATAAATAAGGGGGAATGTGCCGTATTATTGGATATGAATAACACGATCCTTCATGATGTTGTAGATATCATGACAGGCAGCCAAAAGCCCTTATCAGGAGATATTTTAATAGATGGAATACCCCTTCGTAAAAGGAGAAAGTCTAAACTGAACAGGAGTATCTGCTTTATTAATGAAAATCCTGCGGAGACTATGCTGTTCCCGGAAATGTCTTACTTTGACAACCTGTGTTTTTTACTGCAGAATAAAATGAATAAATCCCTTTTACGGCGAAAAATAAGGAAAAGCATTGAAAGGGAATATGCCGGTATATTAGGGGAAGATTTTTATCATAAAGATATCAACACCCTCAGCCTGCATTCCAAATATAATTTGATTTTTTACCGGATTTATCTGTATCATCCTCAGGTCGTATTTTTTATACAGCCTTTTTATCATGCGGACCTGTACCTTCGTAAGCATATTATTGAATTAATGAATATTCTTAAAAAAAGAGGAATCACTCTTGTCATTCTGGCCGTTAATATAGCCGATTCTCTCATGGTTGCAGACCGAATGCTGGTAATAGAACAGGGCCGTATGACAAAGGAATACCGGTATACGGAATTTTATAAGCTTAATGAAGAAGCGACCATTCTATAATGATTGGCAGCTATGCCAATATCCAAAAAAAACCCCTAAATTCAAAATGCACTCCCCTTATTTTAAAATAGCAGTCTGTTATACTATTCTTAACGAAAAGCTATATGGTTAAGGATTGGTGAAATATATGCAGGATTACATAGTTGAAATAAAAGATGTGGACAAAAGCTTTCCCGGTGTACAGGCACTGGATAAGGTTTCCTTTCAGCTTAGGGCAGGTGAAGTAATGGCTCTGTTAGGTGAAAACGGTGCCGGAAAATCGACTTTGATGAAAATTTTAAGTGGTGTATATTCCCGTGACAGCGGAACGGTAAAAATTTTCGGGAAGGAATATAAAGATCTGAATCCCAGGCTTGCCCAGGAAATCGGAGTGGCCATCATACATCAGGAATTAAATATGTGCAGCCATCTTACCGTTGCCGAAAATATCTTTCTTGGCAGGGAAAAGCTCCGCGGCGGTGTCTTACATAATCGGTCAATGAATAAAGAAGCGAAAAAAATTCTTGATGATTTAAATATTGACATCGATCCGGCTACCATAGTAGGTGACCTGGCCGTATCAAAACAGCAAATGGTTGAAATCGCCAAGGCTTTATCCACCAATGCCAGGATACTGATTATGGATGAACCCACATCGGCGTTGACATCAAAGGAAATAGATGATCTTTTTGTTATCATTCGAAAGCTAAAGGAAAACGGCCGCGGAATTGTCTATATCTCGCACCGTCTGGAAGAACTGCAATACATAGTGGACCGTGTTACGATCATGAGAGACGGGAAATATATTACGACGGCTGATTTTAACAAAATAACAATGGAAGAAATAATTTCCAACATGGTGGGGCGTGAGATTAAAGAAAAGTTTCCGAAGGTCACCTGTGAACAAGGGAAAAAAATATTGGAGGTTAGAAATCTAAATGCCGGCAGAATGGTACGGGATGTGAACTTTGCATTATATGAAGGTGAAATCGTCGGTATAGCAGGGTTAATGGGTGCCGGACGGACGGAGACGACCAGAGCGATTTTTGGTGTGGATGAAAAAGAATCGGGGGAAATTTATCTGGATGGGCATGAAGTTACGATTCATTCACCGGCGGATGCCATAAAGGCAGGGATCGTATTGGCACCCGAAGACAGAAAAAAAGACGGATTATGTGTGAAATTAAGTGTCCGTGAAAATATAGCATTACCCAATCTTGACATTTTGTGTGATAAATTCGGAGTGGTGGATAAGAAAAAGGAGAAGACCATGACGGAAAAAACGGTGGATGAGCTGAAGATCAAGCTTCCCAGCCCTGAGGTAAATGCAGGTGCCCTTTCCGGCGGTAATCAGCAGAAGGTAGTGGTAGGAAAGTGGCTGGCAAGACAATCCAGAGTGGTGATCTTTGACGAACCGACGAGAGGCATTGACGTGGCTGCCAAGGTTGAAATTTATAATTTGATGAATGCATTAAAAAAGCAGGGAATCGGAGTCCTTTTTGTGTCTTCCGAAATGCCTGAGGTAATGGGGATCAGTGACAGAATATTAGTTATGTGCGACGGCAGGATTACCGGTGAATTAAATACAAAAGAAGCAACACAGGACAAGATTTTAACCTATGCAACGAAGTTTGAAAGCAAAAGAGCAGAGGCATAATAAGCAGCATTAAATAAGAAGATGGTTAAGGAGCGTATTATGGAGAAGAAAAAGAAGCAGAACATTGTAAAAGAGATATTAGCCGTTCGCGGAATGGGGCAGGTAGTAACGGTAACGGTGGGCCTGGTTGTCTTAAGTATCGTTTTCGGTATTTTAAATCCCACATTTTTTTCCGGAAGAAATGTAGGTAATTTGCTGCGCCAGATTGCCCCTATTTTAATAATCGGAATTGGGCAGTCATATGTGCTCATTACGGGAAACATCGACCTGTCAATTGGTTCCGTTGTCGGTATGAGCTGCATGATATCCGCGACATTAATGACAAAGGGTGTAAATCCCTGGATTGCCGTGCTGATTACCATCGCGGTATGTATAGGAGTGGGTATCGTAAACGGATTATTGGTAGCTCAGTGTAAGCTCCCCCCATTTATAGCAACTCTTGGAACCATGACTGTTGCCAGAGGAATAGCGCAAATAGTGAATAATAATTATAATACGGACGCCATTGGGGACGGGGCACAGACCTTTCGGGATTTATTTTATTACGGAAAGACTATAGGTCTGTATAATACGGTCTGGCTTGCTGTTATTTTATTTTTTGTATTTAATTTTCTGCTTAGTAAAACAAGGACGGGGAGACATACATATGCTGTTGGAAGCAATCTGGAAGCAGCTAAATTATCGGGAGTCAATGTAGTGGCAACAACGGTAAAGACATATATTGTAAGCGCTTTTTGTGCTTGTGTGGTTGGCTTGATTACCTGTGCGACAGCCGGAATGGGTACCATGGATGCGGGTAATATGTATGAAATGTACGCTGTTGCCGCATCGGTTATAGGTGGTGTTTCCACCTTGGGCGGACAGGGACTTTTGGTGGGAACGGTAATAGGAGCCTCGATTTGGGGTGTTTTGCAGAACGGTCTTCAATTCGCCGGTGCCCCGGTTGCCATTCGTAATATTGTAATAGGAATCATAGTAGTCGTATCCGTCTTATTGGATGTCATTATACGAACAGGTGCACCAAAGAAAAAAGTGTAGTAAAAAGCGGTATTCGTAGTGAAAGCAAAAGCTTTACTATATAAAATTATTAAAGGGAGGTACTCATTATGAGTAAAAAAGTTTTATCAGTTTTATTAACTGTTGCTTTGACAGCAACCATGTTGGCCGGGTGTGGAAATAAAGAAACGGCTTCAACTGAGGAGCCGGATTCGGCGGAGAAAACAACGCAGGAGGCAGAGCCGGCAAAAAAAGCGGAGGAAACGGCAGAGGAGGCAGACGGTGATACATATAAAGTCATTTTAATTACCATGGACAGTACCGACCAGCACTGGGTATCTGTTGATAAAGGTGCCAAACAGGCAGCGGACGAATTAGGAAACGTGGAATATAAATGGATGGCTCCCGACAAAAAGGATGATGCACAGCAAATCGAACGTGTGAACAATGCCATCGCCGATGGTGCGGATGCCATTATGATTGCCGCTAACGGACCGGATGCCATTACGGCTTCTTTGCAGGAGGCAGTTGATGCGGGAATTAAAATAATTTATGTGGATTCACCTGCCAATTTGGAGGCAGAAGCAACCTTTGCCACTGATAATCAGGCCGCCGGTAAAACTGCCGGAGAAGAAATGATAAAGGCTTTAGAGGAAAAAGGGATAACAGAAGGAAAAATAGGTATTGTAAATGTTAATTCCTCCACCGATTCGGCATTAAAGCGTGAAGCAGGATTCAGGGAAGCATTTGAGGGAAACGGCTTTGAACTGTTGGAAACACAATATGGCGAGGGTGATGCTGCTAAATCACAAGACATCGCCGACAACTATATTACGGATGGCTGTGTTGGTATTTTTGGTACCAACGAAGGCGGTACCGTAGGTGTGGGAAATGCAATTAAAGGAGCCGGTGTAGATATTATTGGCGTAGGTTTCGATAAATCCGATGCCATTCTTTCCCTGATAAAAGACGGATCCTTATTATGTGCCATGGCCCAGAATCCTGATGTTATGGGATATGAGGGCTTAAAAGCGGCGGTAAAGGCCTGCCGGGGTGAAGAGATAGCGGAAAAATCCGTAGATACGGGTGTATCCGTAATAAACAAAGATTCTATTGAATAGATAATATTTGAAGAGGATTAGCTATAAACAGGGAGGGCTGCTGCATGAAATGCGGCAGCCCTTTTAAAGAGGTATTTATGAATTATCATGACATGGTAATGAGCATATTAAGGAGAGAGAATTATCTTTAATCAGAGAAGAAGTGGGAGCGGGGAACATGGATGTAACAGAAGGAAAAATACGGATATATGATTTGCCGGTAGCTTTCTTTGATGGCTATAATATTCCGATACGTATTTACAAATCCCAGGAAAATGATAAAATAGAAGAAAATCGGGGGTGCCTTTTGTATATACATGGTGGCGGTTCTATTGCCGGCGGTATGGAAATGTGTGATAATCTATGCATAGGTATTGCAGGCCGTGGAAATATAAGGACAGAAAGGATTTGCCATGATTTTTATTGGAGTTGACATTGGAGGCACGAAATGTGTGGTAAATTTGGGTCTGGTAACGAAAGAAAATGCAAGGGTGCTGTTTAAATGCAAATCTCATGTGACAAAAGATGACTCCGTATCAAAAATACTGGATAAAATTGTTTCAGATATTAAGCAATGTATAGTAATAGCAGATAAAGAATATCAGGAGCAGGTTTCAGGAATCGGCATAAGCTGCGGAGGTCCTCTTGACAGTGATAGGGGAATCATTCTTTCGCCGCCTAATTTACCCCTTTGGGATGCTGTTAAGATTACCGAATATCTGGAAGACAGAACAGGCTTAAAGGCATGGCTGTGTAATGATGCCAATGCCTGCGCTTTGGCAGAATGGAAATACGGTGCGGGAAAAGGGACGTCACATATGATTTTTATGACCTTTGGCACAGGCTTGGGAGCAGGTATTATCATAAACGATCAATTATACACGGGTGCCAGCGATATGGCGGGAGAATTGGGGCATATACGGTTATCTGATTATGGGCCCGCAGGCTATGGAAAAATGGGATCATTTGAGGGATTTTGCAGCGGCGGAGGCATAGCGGCTTTGGCAAAATCCATTATTTTAGAAAAACTGCAGTCAGGTGAAAAACCGGAGCTTTGCGGGGATATCAGCCTGTTGGATACCGTTACGGCAAAAAAGGTGGGAGAGGCGGCTAAGGCAGGCGATAGCCTGGCTTTAGACATATGGAAAACAGTAGGCTGCCAGCTGGGAAAGGGTCTTTCCATCTTAATTGATTTATTAAATCCCCAGGTTATTGTAATTGGCAGTATATTTGTCCGCTGCTATGATGAGATATGGCCTTATGCAAGGGAAGTAATAGAGAAGGAAGCACTAAGCCGGTCGTACCGGTATTGTAAAATTGTTCCTGCAAAACTGACGGAGTCTGTAGGAGATATAGCTGCTTTAACAGTAGGAGAATATAATTGGAGGTTGCATCATGAAGGAAAGAACAAATAGCCTGATTCAAAATTTTTTTGACAGAAACAAAGAACTTATTCCGATAAAGAGTATAATTATAGACGGAGCTCAAGCTATGCTTCATACCTATGAACGCGGCGGTAAAATTCTGCTGTGCGGGAATGGAGGGAGTTCCTCCGACTGCGACCATATTGTAGGAGAGCTGATGAAGGAGTTTTTATTAAAAAGGCCTTTAAGCAGCCATGTGCAAAAAGAATTAATAGATAATTTTGGGGAAGAGGGTAAGTATTTGGCTGCTTCCTTACAGGGAAGTCTGCCTGCAATTTCCCTGCACAGTCAAAATGCATTTATTTCCGCATTTTCAAATGATGTTGACCCTTACTTGATTTATGCGCAGCAGGTGCTCGGGTATGCAAAAAAGGAGGATTTGTTAATCGGTATCAGTACTTCAGGAAATGCAAGGAATGTAAAATCCGCTTTTATGGTAGGAAGGGTATTGGGCATTAAGACCATGCTGCTTGCAGGAAAAGACGGAGGCGCAATAAGTCCGCTCGGTGATATCTCTATTATTGCACCGGCGGACGAGACTTATCAGATTCAGGAAATGCATGAGAAAATTTATCATTTTTTATGCTTGTTCGTAGAATCTGAATTATTTGACTAAACAGGTAAATGCATAAATAATAATTTAAAATTTTACCGGTATGAGGTGTTTTATGAGAAGTCACAACGAGGGGTTTAATAATAATAGCTTAAAAAAGAGAAATCGGGGTTTGCTGTTTAAACTGATTGCGACAGGGCAATGTTCTTCAAGAATTGAATTGGCTAAGACAAGTGGACTGACCAAAATGTCGGTTACGAATATCGTATCTGAATTTATAGAAAAGGGTTTGGTTACGGAGGCTAATTTAGAATCGAAAATGAATGTAGGCCGTAATCCTATTTCACTTACCATATCCGGCAATGCACCTAAAATTATCGGTATCTTAGTCGGCAGAGACAGCTGTTCCGCAGTATTATGTGATTTTAAATGCTCGGTTTTAAAGAAGATACAAATAAATATGGAACATTGCAGTAAAGAAAAATTAATAAGTGCGGTCTTTGCATTGATGGATGAAATGCTAAATTATGAAAATAATATAATCGGAGTGGGAATCGGGTCCATCGGACCCGTCGATATATATAACGGCATGATTTTAAATCCGCCTAATTTTTATGGTATTGAAAATCTTCCCATTACGGATATGATTTCGCATAACTATCATCTTCCCGTTGCTTTTGAAGGTCAATATAATTGTGCTGCTCTGGCAGAAAAGTATTATGGAAATTGCCGCCAATTTCATGATTTTATTTTTTTAGGAATTACCAATGGGGTAGGCTCCGGAATTATCATAGGTGATGAAATTTTGCATAATGCCTTTGGTTTAGGCAGTGAGTTAGGGCATATCAGTATTGATTACAATGGTAATGCCTGTGTGTGCGGCAATAAAGGCTGCCTGGAAACCTATGTCAGCATTAAGGTAATGAATGCCAGGCTTGCGGAAATAACGGGTAAAGTAAATTCATTTGAAAATTACTGTAAAAATTATAAGGATAACAGGATAGACAGGGAACTGACGGAAATGATAGAGAAACTGGCATGCGCATTAACAACGGCGGTAAATATGCTTCATTGCGAGGCAATCGTAATCGGCGACCAGGGGAATTACTTTCCCGATAAATACCTGAAGCGCTTGGAGGATATCATAAATAACTCCAAAATCAGTGATAAAAGCCGAAAAATTACGGTTCTGAAGCCTTATTTCGGAGAAGAGGCCCAGCTGTTCGGCAGCGCGGTAAATTTCATGAATAAAGTGTTTCATAGTAATGAGTTTTTTTAAACAGGAAGACTTATGCCTTAAAACCGGAGCATGAGTTTTCCTGTTTTGTTCCGTTTGCCATGGCAGAAAAATAAAACCTTTGACGGGCTTATGGTTTTGCAAGAAATTGTTTTTTCCAGCCTCCCGCAATTTTTTTGTCTAATTCCTCGAAAGACCGTAATCCGCTTAAAGCATCATAGGCAGTCACACAGGATGCACCCGTAGCCGCCGCCAGCTCCAGGCATTTTAAGGGGGGCAGTCCGTCAAGAACAGCCTTTAAAAAAGCGGCTATACTCGTATCACCTGCTCCGGTAGCCGATAATATCCGGTCAGGGACAAAGCTGTGTGTAAAAACATCCATATCGTACCAGTCTTTAAAGCGTGGTGCCAAAGAAGCCATAACCTCTTTTGTACCGGTCCGGAAATAGATACCCGGTGCACCGCATTTGATAAGGACAGCTTTTGCGCCCCAGGATAAAAGTAAGTCGGCTAATGGCTTTACATCCTTTTGAATGGAAAGAACAGAGGTAATATCATTTCCCCTGGCCCTTTTTAACCATTCCTGATATTTATCGTTGGCGATCATAAAACCGAGTTCTTCAATACTGGGCACAAAAAAATCCACATAGGGAAGAACATTTTTGATAATAGAAGACCAATCACTTCTGCCGGCCTCCGAATCAGGGTCAATAGCCGCCATATCCAGGGAGGTCGTCAGTCCAAGACTCTTAATCTTTCTGAAAATACGAATAAGCTCCCTGCCGTTATCCTTATACATATTCCGCATTATGGTCGGATAGCCAAAATGAAAGTGGGATGCTTTTTTAATAAAATCAAAATTTAAATCTTCGTAACAAAAAGTATCATTGCATCCCGGGTTATGCAGGAACATGCGGTCGGTTCCCGGTGGTGCGATAACAATGGTATAGGAAGTACTGCCTTCGGCGGATATAATCAGTTCTTTGTCGGCCTGATAGCTTTTAAAAATATCGGTGATTAATCTGCCGAAGGAATCATTACTTATTTTACCGATCAATGCTACATCCGCACCCAGTAATTTTAATGCTAATCCTGTATTGGCAACGGCACCTCCCGTATGCATATCTGCTTCATTAACCTGTGTCAGCTTTCCGGGACATAAAATTTCATCCAATGCTTTATTTTTATGGGCACCGAATACGGGGGTTATATCAATACAGATATGTCCTGCCACGATAATTTTTTTCGTTTTATTCGTCATAAAAGCCTCCTTATTAGTAAAAACGTTTTACCATTATTGTAATTCAGTTTATTGCAAAATGTATAAAAAGTCAATATGATTATTTCTGATAATAAAATAATTATATATAATTT
>CAMJWQ010000039.1 GCA_946409475.1 uncultured Lachnospiraceae bacterium | reverse complement strand
GTCCTGCCGTTATGGAGGTTTTCGGAGAGGAGCCTTTTGAGCCCATCGGTAAAGAGGCGGCTTTGTCCCTGTCAGGAAAACAGCAAAAGCTGGCAGTTTATTATGCCAATGAAGCAGGCCGGCTTGTGAATCAATATATCAGAGGAGAAGAAAGAAGCTTTACCATTATTGCATTTCCCCTCCCTGAAATCGGGCGGCAATATGAAAAAATATTTGATCATATTGTTAAGATTAATACATTGGATTCCAACCAATACGAAAGGATCCAGCAGCATATCATAGATGCATTGGATCAGGGCGAATTTGTAAAAATTGTCGGTACCGGTACCAATAAGACCAATTTGATCATAGCTTTGCAGGATATACGGGACAGCAGGAGGGAAACACTTTTTGAAAATTGTGTGGCAGATGTAAATATACCTGTCGGTGAAGTTTTTACATCACCCAGATTAAAAGGTACCTGTGGAAAGCTCCATGTAAGCCGTGTGTTTTTAAATGAACTTATGTATAGGGATTTGGAATTACATTTTGAAAATGGCATGGTTGCGGATTATACCTGTAAAAATTTTGAGGATGAGGCCAAAAATAAGGAATACGTAAAAGAAACGGTTTTGTTTCATCATGATTCACTTCCCATTGGAGAATTTGCCATAGGGACTAATACGACAGCTTATGTTATGGCTTCCCGGTATCAAATATTTGATAAGCTGCCCATCTTAATAGCGGAAAAAATGGGGCCTCATTTCGCTGTCGGTGATACCTGCTACAGCCATTCGGAAGAGGTGAAGGTATACAATCCGGACGGGAAAGAAATAATAGCCAGGGACAATGAAATAACCATAAAAAGATATGATGACAGTAATCAAGCCTATTTTCACTGTCATACCGATATCACCATTCCCTATGACGAGTTGGGAGAAATTACGGTGATTACCGGGGAAAATAATCAGATTCCTATTATTTTAAACGGAAGATTTGTACTGCCGGGAACAGAGGAGTTAAATATCCCCTTTGATAATTTTTAATTAGGGCAATGTTATTTTTAGGTTGACGAAAAAGAAATTGCTTAGTAATATAATTAATAAATGAACAACAATTTATTAAATGTACTTATAAAACATTATTATTAATGATAAATGAGTAATAAGAAAAGAGGAGAATGAGAATGGCTAAAGTTGGTATTGTTATGGGTAGTGATTCTGATCTGGCAGTTATGAGCAAAGCTGCCGAAATTTTGGAAAAGCTGGGAATCGATTATGAAATGACCATAATATCTGCCCACAGGGAACCGGATGTATTCTTTTCTTATGCTACAAAGGCAGAAGAAAAGGGATTTAAGGTGATGATTGCGGGGGCAGGAATGGCGGCTCATTTGCCCGGTATGTGTGCGGCAATTTTTCCTATGCCGGTCATTGGCGTCCCTATGCACACCACATCTTTAGGAGGCAGAGATTCTCTGTATTCCATTGTTCAAATGCCCTCGGGAATTCCCGTTGCCACAGTTGCTATCAACGGAGGTGCCAATGCAGGAATATTGGCGGCAAAGATTTTAGCTACTTCCGATCCGGAATTGCTGCAGAAGCTGAAAGACTATAAAGAGGAATTAAAAGATTCCGTGGTAAAAAAGGCGGACAAGCTGAATAAAATAGGTTATCAGGAATATTTAAAACAAAAATAAACATAAGAAAACACGGAGGATCGGACAATGGATTACAAGAAAGCTGGAGTAGATATCGAAGCCGGCTATAAGGCAGTGGAACTAATGAAAGAGCATGTAAAAAAGACCATGAGACCGGAGGTGTTATCGAATATTGGAGGTTTCTCCGGTGCTTTTTCCTTATCAGCTTTTAAAAATATGGAAAGACCTGCCTTGGTATCCGGTACCGACGGAGTGGGTACAAAACTAAAAATAGCTTTTTTATTGGATAAGCACGATACCATAGGAATAGACTGTGTGGCTATGTGCGTTAATGATATTGCCTGCGCAGGAGGAGAGCCGCTTTTTTTCCTGGACTATATCGCCTGCGGGAAAAACGAACCGGAAAAAATAGCACAGATTGTAAAGGGTGTGGCAGAGGGCTGTGCCCAATGCAATGCTGCTTTAATAGGCGGGGAGACTGCTGAAATGCCTGGATTTTATCCTGAAGAGGAATATGACCTGGCCGGCTTTTCCGTAGGGATCGTAGATGAAAAGGATCTAATAACAGGACAAAACATCAAAGAGGGGGATGTTCTGATAGGAATGGAGTCAAGCGGTATTCACAGTAACGGTTTTTCTCTGGTCCGTAAGATTTTTCCAATGAAGGAAGAAAATATGGCCCTCTATATTGACAGCTTGGGTACTACTCTGGGAGATGCCTTATTGAAGCCTACCAAAATTTATGTAAATGCCCTGAAATCCATAAGAGAGGCCGGAATAAACATAAAAGGCTGCAGCCATATTACAGGAGGCGGTTTCTATGAAAACATTCCCAGAATGCTTCCGGAGGGTATGCATGCGGTAATTGAAAAGGACAGCTACTGTGTCCCTCCTATTTTCAAAATGCTCCAGTCGGACGGAGATGTGGAAGAGGAAATGATGTATAATACCTTTAACATGGGGATTGGAATGATGGTGGCCGTAGCGAAGGAAGATACCGATAGGACAATGGAGCGTATAATTTCTGCAGGAGAAAAGCCTCATATGATTGGATATATCAAAGCAGGAGAAAAAGGAGTAACCTTATGCTGAAACTGGCAGTTTTGGTATCGGGGGGAGGTACGAATTTACAGGCTGTCATGGACAGGATAGATGATGGCTTTATACCGGATACCAAAATAGAAATAATCATCAGCAACAATAAAAATGCCTATGCATTAAAAAGAGGAAAATCCCGTCAGATACCTTCTTACTGTATTAGTCCCGGAGATTATGGTGACAGAGAAGCGTTTCACCGGGTACTGTTTCAGGCAATAGAGAGAGCAAATGTGGATTTAATCGTACTTGCGGGATTTTTAGTTGCCATACCTGACTGTGTCATAGAAAAGTATAGAAATCGAATCATTAATGTTCACCCCTCCCTGATACCTTCCTTTTGCGGAAAGGGATATTATGGTCTAAAGGTACATGAAGCGGTCTTAAGCAGAGGGGTCAAGGTAACGGGGGCAACGGTACACTTTGTGGATGAAGGCTGTGATACCGGACCAATTATCCTGCAAAAAGCCGTGGAGGTAAAAGATGACGATACGGCTGAAATCTTACAAAAAAGGGTCATGCAGGAAGCGGAATGGGAGATTTTGCCTCAGGCTATAAAATTAATAGCATTAAAAAAAATACAGGTGACGGATGGAAGAGTAGTTTTAAGAAAGGTTGAAGAATCATGAAGGTCTTAATAGTTGGCAGCGGCGGCAGAGAGCATGCAATAGCGGATGCGGTTTCCAAAAGCAAGCGAATAACAAAAATATACTGTGCTCCCGGTAACGCGGGAATCGCCGGACTGGCGGAATGCGTGGATATCGGAGTCATGGAATTTGAAAAGCTGGTTTCCTTTGCGGAATCGGAAAATATAGATTTAACCATTGTAGGAATGGACGATCCTCTGGTGGGAGGTCTGGTGGACAAAATGGAAGAGGCAGGATTGCGGGTATTCGGTCCCAGAAGGTTCCAAAGCATTTTCCAAAGATTTGATGAAAAAATATAATATTCCTACAGCTGCTTATGTAAACTTTGATTCTCCTTCTTCGGCACTTTCCTATTTAGAAAAAGCAAAATACCCCATTGTACTGAAAGCGGACGGACTGGCCTTAGGGAAAGGGGTTTTAATTTGCAATACCCTGGAGGAAGCAAAAGCAGGTGTTAAAGAAATTATGCTTGATAAGAAATTCGGCTCTGCAGGAAACAAATTAGTCGTGGAAGAATTTATGACAGGAAGAGAAGTATCCGTATTGGCTTTTGTGGACGGAAGAACCGTAAAGACCATGACCTCGGCTCAGGACCATAAACGGGCCAGGGACGGTGATGAGGGCTTAAATACCGGCGGAATGGGAACCTTTTCACCCAGCCCCTTTTATACGGAAGAGGTTCATGACTACTGCTGTAAGCAGATTTACCAAAAAACCGTTGATGCTATGGCAGCAGAGGGCCGCAGCTTTCAGGGAGTATTATTCTTTGGTTTGATGTTAACAAAGGACGGTCCCAAGGTGCTGGAATATAATGCCAGATTTGGTGATCCGGAGGCCCAGGTGGTATTGCCCCGGATGAAAAATGATATTTTAGATGTCATTGATGCCTGTATTGACGGAAGACTTCGGGATATTGACTTACAATTTGAAGACAATGCTGCGGTTTGTGTAGTCTTAGCCTCAGGCGGCTATCCTTTATCCTATAAAAAGGGCTATGTCATAAGGGGCTTAGATAACTTTATCGGAAAAGACGGTTATTATGCCTTCCATGCAGGAACAAAACGGACGAAGGAAGGTATCGTGACAAACGGAGGCCGGGTGCTGGGTATCACCGCTAAAGGCAAGGATTTGAAGGAAGCCGGAAAGAATGCCTATGAGGCTGTAAAATGGGTGGATTTCACAGATATGTATATGAGGACCGATATAGGAAAGGCAGTTAAAGATGATTAAGCTACGAGCCATGCAAATATAAAAACAAAAGGTCTCAGAAGAAAGCGAGTTTTCTTCTGAGACCTTTTGTTTTTATATTTATAGGGCGTCAGGCCTGCAGCGGGAAGGAGCGGAATCGGCCGGATTTATATATTATTAAGACTTTCTTACAATCTGGTTTTAGTTGACATTTTTTTGGAATACTCTTTATAATACAAGTAATAGAATTTAAGTAAACAAGTACATTATTAATGAAAGCAGGTCAGCCCGATGAAAATTGTAAAAGAAAAAAAGAAAAAATCAGTAGTATTACTGTTTACAGTATTGTTATTATCTATAAATTTTAGTTGCTTTAAAATGGACGGTAAGGCATATTTTACTCCCGCTGTTTTAGCAGGGGTTGAAGAGGATACAGAAGTATTTGATGAAGATTCATCTGATAATTTGGGAATCAACGATTCGTCAACGGAAGATACGGTGACGGGAGACACCGCAGATGAAGATTCTGAAGCGGACGATACCATGACAGCGGAGGAATATCAGCAGGAATTAAAGAAAATCAGGGAAAATTATGCAGATTCCAATCATTTTAGATTGTTGGTGATTTGTGTATTATTAGTAGTTTGTGTCGTTATGATCGGTGTCATCGTTCATTTGTTCATGACAAACAGGGAATTAAATAATGACCTGGAAAGCTTGTATGAAGGAGAGCCGGTTTTCAGGAAACAGAAGAATTCCGAAAATGAATTTGAGGAGGATATTACCGAAGATAATGAAGGGGATAAGGAAGAAAATGATTTTAATATAGAGGAAGAAAGCTTATTTGAATTGGAACCGCCGGAAGAAGAGAAAATAGAAGAAGGAAAGAAAGATGCCGGAAAGAAAAAAAATAAGAACAAGAATACAAAAATTCCGGAAACAGAAACAACAGAACCGGAATCCAGCCACAAAAAACCCCCCAACGTGGATTTAGAGTATGTTGATTTCGATTAAGCCATGCAAAGGAAAACAGAGGCAGTACCGCTCTAAAGCTCGCTTTAGAGCGGTACTGCCTCTGTTTTCCTTTATAGGGCGCTCGTACTACAGCGAGAAGAAGCGAAGCGGAATCGAGCTGCGAAGCGGAATCGAGCTGCGAAGCGAAATCGAGCTGCGAAGCGAAATCGAGCTGCGAAGCGAAATCGAGCTGCGAAGCGGAATCGAGCTGCGAAGCGGAATCGAGCCGGCAAAACAGATTCCCTTGTTTGTGCAGATTATTGTGACTGTTTAGAAGGTAATTTATTTTTTTTATTGACACAGAGAAAGGTGTAAGATAATATTAACTCACAGTTAATTAACTGTGAGTTAATATTGTGGTAACGATATTCCCGGCAATCAGCGGGAAATCCTGGAATCAGCTAACGGTTACCAGAATTGTTACGTTCGCCAAAGCCGAGCATAATAAGCTCTCTGTCACCGGTATTATAAAAATTGTGCTGAATTCCTGAATAAATATACACACTGTCACCTTCACCAAGGGTTATGGTATCCTCCTCAATACGGGCAATTGCTGCCCCTTGAATGATAAAAACAGTAAAATCAGTTTCTAAGGCCACTAATTTTTCACAGGACCATTTTCCGGGCATCAGAGTAGAACACATACCAACGACACGGGCGTGGTCACTTCCGTCCGCAGCATAGGGTGTGATGAATTCGTATTCGGTTAATATTTCCGGCATAGTGATCTTTTTTCTTCCGTCCTGCCGGATGATAGTATATTTGTTATCGGAAGTATTCCTTATGAACGCACTTTGGGCTGCCTCTTCCGAGAGAAGATCAAAGATCGGAACATCAAGACAATTACAGATACGCCGAAGCATTTCCAAAGACGGCTGCTTGAGACCCCTTTCCAGCTGGGACAGATAACTGGACGTGCAGCCGGCCATACTGCTAAGGTCTGATAACGTATAACCCTTAGATTTTCTGATATGTTTCAGTTTCATAATATTCATGCTCTTTCCTCCGAATGTGCTTCAAAAAGCTATGTATTATACTATCCTTGAAAACAAAAGAAGTCAATAGAGGATAGTGTGCTGTCTGCCTGACATCTTGGCTAATGACTTGCCTGAATTTTCATCTGCTGCGTTGTCGGCAGTCGACGTAGCCACCGCTACGCCTCCCTTCTCCGCCTTGCAGACTGAAAATTCATTCTGCGCCATTAGTCCAAGTGCCAAGCAGACAGTACACTAGGTTTTGCTTTTCAGTATAATAAAAAAATAAAATATAAATGGAAGGGGACATTATTATGTCTAAGTATGCATTAACCAATTGCCGTATCATTGATGGTATTCATTCCGGTATTCAAGAGGACAGCACCATACTGGTAAGCGGCGGTAAAATCGAACAAATCGGAAGGACTTCCGAAATCAGGATACCAAAAGGGTATTCCAGTCTGGATATTGGCGGAAAATACCTGATGCCGGGACTGATAAATGCCCATGTGCATTTATTTGGAAGCGGAAAGCCGATGAAGGCCATGAGCGGCGGCAAAGCACAAAAAAAGCTTGTCCGTATACTGAACACAAATCCCGGACGTAAAGTGCTTGACAGTATGGTAAAAGACCATGCCCTGTCAGCATTGAACTCCGGAGTAACAACGATACGGGCTGTTGGTGATCTGCTGTATTCCGATATTAAGCTCAGAGACCTGATTGATTCCGGCAAGGTTCAGGGGCCCAGACTGCTTGTTTCCGGCCCGGCTATTTCGGTTACCGGCGGACATGGCGCCGGAAGCTTTGCCAATATCTCGGATTCTCCCTGGGAAGCCAGAAGGCTGGTACGGCAGAATGTCCGGGAGCAGGTTGATTTGATTAAAATATGTGTCACCGGCGGAGTAACGGACAGCAGGAAAGTGGGAGAAGCCGGCCGCCTGGAAATGACGCTTGAGGAAATCAACGCCGTTTGCGAAGAAGCCCATAAAATAGGCTTTCTAGTAGCCGCCCACGCGGAAAGCACCGAAGGGGTACGGCTTGCTTTACAAGGAGGTGCTGATACCATTGAACACGGCAGTGTATTTGATGATGAAATAATAGAGCTTTTTCTGAAAAATCCTAAGTCTTTGCGGGGATATTCCTGCCTTATACCCACGCTTTATCCTGCAGTTACAATATGTAAGCTAAGGCCTGAGGATACCCTTATGAATCCGGTCAGCATTGAAAATGCCCGGATTGTATTTGAAGGGATGGTCAGGGGACTGGTCCGGGCGGCAGAGGCCGGTGTATTGACAGGACTTGGTACAGATGCTTCCTGCCCCTTTGTTACACAGTACAATACCTGGCGGGAACTGGAGTATGTTGTAAAATACGGGGGGTTGTCTCCGGAAGCGGCCATACATAATGCCACTCAGGGAAATGCCAGAATACTTGGAATTGATCATTTGACAGGTACCCTGGAGCCGGGTAAAGCCTCCGACCTTATCGTATTAAAGGAAAATCCATTAACTGATATCACTGCTCTTTCCGAGGTTGCAATGGTAATGAGGGGAGAGCTGTTAATGAAAGCGCCGAAAGTAACAAAGCTGACCCATTTGGAGGAATTACTTGACACAATTAAGTAAAGGAGGAATCGTATGACCGTCGAATTATTAAAATTAGTATGCCGGATCAACTGGCTGCTTCATAGAGAAAAATTCAAATATTCACAGGAATCGGAAGGAAATGCGGAGTTTATGAATTTCGGAGAAAAACTGTGGTGGGGGTATAAATATTTTTATAATCCGGTAGAAAACGCGGAAAAGGGAAGGAATATTGAAGAATACTTTGGCAGACAGGAGTTTGGGTTTGATTTGCCCAAGGGATTTAATGAAACCGCCCGGCTCCGCCTGACTGCGGGAGGCGATATTTTGGCTTCCCATCATATACGGACGGATAATACGGAAAAATTGTGGGACGAGGCAGAGGATTTTCTCTTTGATGCCGATATCTGCTGTGCCAACCTGGAAACCCCGGTGGTTCCGTCGGTATCCGCCAGCTTTGTTCCCAAGAATATATTAAAAGCACCGGCCCTTAACAATACTCCGGAGGTCTTTGATTTGTTTTATCGGGGAGGAAGAGGAATCAATTTCTTTTCCACTGCAAATAATCACTGTCTGGATATGGGGGAAGCCGGGCTGCTGGAGACCCTTGAATTTTTAGATCAAAAGGGCTGCGCCCATGTGGGAACGGCAGGTTCCGAAAAGGAAAGGGAGGAGTTTCCCGTTATTGAGAAAAATGGAATCCGGACAGCATTCCTTTCCTATACCTTCTCAACGAATGGGAAAAAGGTTCCGGAAGGGAAGGCCTATCTTGCAAATTATATAAGACTTAACTGTCCGGATTGCGACATATCCATGATAAAAGAGCAGGTCCGGGCGGCAAAGACCAGGCGGCAGGCAGATGTCGTTATTGCCTGTGTTCATTGGAGCCTGGAATTTGAATCCTACCCCATTCAGAACGTTATTGATATGGGACATAAGTTGATGTCCCTGGGGATTGATCTTATCATTGGAAACCATCCCCATGGAATTCAGCCTATGGAGAAGTATACCTTTCTTGATCCCTTTTCCGGAATACAAAAACAGGGGCTGATTCTTTATGCGCTGGGTGATCTTATTTCCTGCCATGAGCATATTCCAAATTCCCGGCTGAATAATCTGGTACGCCTGGATATAGTAAAGGGAAGAATTGAGGAAAAACAGGTTGCATTGATTTCCGGTGTAAAAATAAGGCCCATGTATATCTATTCCAAAATGGAAGGAGATCAATGTGTGGACTTCAGGCTTTTGAATTTTAACGGATTAATGGAAGGGCTTAAGAGAAATGACAGGCATAGGAATCTTGATGAGGAGACTATTAAGGAACTGAAACGGCTTGAGCTGTTAATGCACAGGCTTCTGCCTGAAGAGATTATGGAATAGGAAAGGAGACGGTACCTACATGAGTTTTCAATTTGATTCAAAAAAGATTGATCAGATTATACAGGAAGAAATGGAAGAGATGAAAATTCCCGGACTTGCCGTTGCTATTGTCTCAGGAACGGATACGGTATATCTGAAAGGGTTTGGGAAGGCCAATGAGTCCGGAAAAAAGGTAACGGATAGAACCCCGTTTTTTATCGGTTCCTCCAGTAAATCCTTTACGTCCCTGGCAATTATGCAGCTGGCCGAAGCAGGGCTTTTGAAGATAGATGAACCGGTTATCAAATATCTGACGGATTTTAGCCGTGTAAAAAATGCGGAGGGGATAACGATTCGCCAGCTGCTGAATCATACCAGCGGTTTTTCAACCTATGAAGGAATGAAAATATTTGATTGGAAGGCCGGAGGAAGTTTATCTCGGCTTTCAGAAAATTTAAAGCGGGTCAGGGTGAGCAGAAAGCCGGGGGCCTCCTATGAGTATTCCAATCTGAATTATGTAATTCTCGGAGCAATCATTGAAACCGTATCCGGCATGACTTATGAAGCGTATCTGGAAAATAAGATATTTGACCCATTGGATATGAAGCATTCTTTTACTGACTGCCGGAAGGCGAAGGCCTATGGACTGGAAAAGGGATATCAGCCCCTTCTGGGGAGGATTCGGCAGACGGAATATAAATTTCATCCGGAAATCGTACCGGCAGGATACATAGTGTCTACGGCGGAGGATATGTCACATTATCTTATCGCAAACCTGAACAAAGGATGTTATCAGGATGAGAAGATTCTGTCTGAGAGTGGAATAACCATGCTTCACACAAAATCCTCCGAGACAAGTGAGCATTACGGCCTTGGCTGGTTTGATTACGGCGAGCTTGTCCATCACGGCGGAAGTGCGGAAAATTACCATGCCAATATGATGCTCCTTCCCTCCAGGGGACTTGGCATTGCCATTCTGTATAATATTAATGACAACATATCCAATGCTTTTATAAAAGGAAGCTTTGGGAACGGAGAAACCGTCTCATATGACCGGATTCAGTCCGGAATCATAAATGCTTTGGCGGAAAAAGAGATCGTATCTCCCGTTATAGCCAGCGGAAAGGGATTTCATAAGAAGGCCAACATCGTCCTTGGAAGTTTATTTGCTCTGTTTACCTTGTATGGCTGGGCCGTTTTAGGCAATTCCTCCTTTCCGGTTCCGGTGGTACTGATTATGAATGCTCTGCTTCCGGTATGTTTGCTGTTTGTTCTTCCCCGGTTATTTAAGGCAGGCTGGATAGCCATGTTCCGTTTTGCGGCAGGTTTTGCCCAAGCTTTGTGTGCTCTCCAGATATATCTGGTTATTATAGGAGTTCTAAAGGTTATTACGGCAATTCTTTAGAAACTATAATTGAAGTCAGGGATATACTATTTTTATAAATCTGTAAAAAAGAAAGAGAGTGAATTGAGATGTTAATAAAAAAATCAAAGGTAGCTGTAATTGGCTGTGGCCTGGTAGGCTCGTCTACCGCTTTCAGCCTGTTGACACAAGGAGTATGCGATGAAATATTGATGATAGATATCAATGAGGAAAGAGCATTGGGAGAGGTTTTGGATTTACGTGATACAATCAAATATCTGGACCGGAATGTGAAATTGAAAAAAGGGTCCTATGAGGAGTGTGCAGATGCGGATATTATTATAATAACTGCAGGTGCTCCGCCAAAAGCCGGGCAATCCAGACTTGATACCCTGGAAACCAGCGCCAGGATAGTGGAATCGATTGTAGAAGCGGTTATGTACAGCGGTTTTGACGGTATATTTATCGTAGTGTCCAATCCGGTGGATATGATTGCGCATCATGTTTATAAATTATCCGGGCTGCCTAAAAACCAGGTGATAGGAACAGGAACAGCATTGGATACTGCGAGACTGCAGAATTTTATAGCGGAATTGGTTCATGTTGATCCAAGAAGCGTTTATGCCTATTCCATGGGTGAACATGGGGATTCCCAGATGGTTCCATGGTCGATGGTAACAATTGCAGGAAAACCATTTTATGATGTCATTAAGGATAATAGGGAAATGGTTGGGGAAGTTGACTTTGATGAGATTGTTAAAATGACGGTTAAGGAAGGATGGGAAATTTATAATAGGAAGGGAACCACCTATTATGGCATAGCTTCCGCCTGTGTAGGAATTATTAAGGCAATCCTGTATGATGAAAACAGAATAATTCCGGTTTCCACATTATTGGAAGGGGAATATGGTGAAAAGGATGTATTTGCAGGAGTACCGGTTATTTTAAACAGACATGGAGCAGCGGATGTTCTTGAAATTCACATGACTGAGGAGGAATTAAAAAGGTTCCGCAGCTCGGCGAAGGTGATAAGAGATTACTCCGGAAAAATAAATTCCGTGCCCTTAAGGCAGAAGCTCAACGGAAACCCGGTTTGATTTTTTGGTACCGGCCGGAAGTGAAAGATCAGGATGGGTTTGCAATACCTTTTAAAGAAAAAACGCAATTCAATTTTATGAATTGCGTTTTTTATCTCATAGGAAAGCTTGTCCTATGAGATAAAAACCCTCCGGGAGGAGCTGGTTCATCGTGAGGACACTTTATATTTTACTTAAAAATTGAAAAAATTAAAAAAACAGCTTGAATATGACGTAACGTAATGAATTATAATATAGGCAGGAGGTCGAAAATATGGGAAAATACAAGGCAACACCGGAAGGGTATATGACGGTTGGCGAGGTCGCAAAGAAAATGGGTGTCACCGTCCGCACCCTGCAATACTATGACAAAGAGGGTCTGCTTTCGCCATCGTCAGAGAGTGAAGGAGGACGCAGGCTTTATACCCATAAGGATGTGATTAAACTTCATCAAATTTTGTCACTGAAGCATCTGGGCTTTACATTGGAGGATATAAAAAATCACCTGATCTCTCTGGATACCCCTGCCGATGTTGCAGGTGTGCTCACAGAACAAGCCGCTGCCATACGGGATAAGATAGAGACCCTGTCAAGCTCCCTAAAAGAGATAGAAACGCTGCGGGCGGAAGTGCTGCAGATGAACTCGGTGGATTTCAAGAAATACGCTGATATTATTGTAAATCTGCAAATGAAAAATGAATTTTACTGGCTTATCAAGCATATGGATGATAATACCCTTGACTATTTCCGGAGCCGATTTGATAGGGATAGCGGCACCGCGATGATGGAGGTTTTCACACACCTGATTGAGGAAGCAATACGGCTTCAAAAAGATGATGTGCCGCCCGAAGGTGAAAAGGGGCAAAACCTCGCCAAAAAGTTTTGGAAAATGATTATGGAATTTACGGACGGGGATGTGAGCATGCTGTCTAAGCTTATGGAAACAGCAGACTTTAAGGGACCGGACAATGAATGGAAACAAAAATTAGTAATTTTCAATGCTTTTATCGAACCGGCTTTAGGTGCCTATTTTACGGCATTGGGTTATGATCCGCTGGAGGAGGGGGCAAAATGAGCTACGCCATACAGATTGACAGGCTAAAGAAAAGCTACGGTGATTATACTGTACTGAAGGGCTTGAGCTTTAATGTTATAAAGGGTGAAATTTTTGCTTTACTTGGTGTAAATGGCGCAGGTAAAACCACAGCCCTTGAATGTATTGAACGCTTACGAAGGTATGACAGCGGCAGTATCATGGTAAATGGCAGGATGGGTATACAGCTGCAATCGGCGTCTCTCCCGGCCCATATTAAACCAATGGAAGCTGTGCGGTTATTTGCAAAATGGAATAAAACAAAAATAGACCATTCTATGCTTGCTGTTCTTGGGATTAACGAGCTGGCAAAAAAGCTGTATACAGATATGTCAACAGGTCAAAAGCGGCGTTTGCACCTTGCCCTTGCCTTAATCAGCGACCCGGATATTGTTTTCCTTGACGAGCCGACTGCCGGACTTGATGTGGAGGGCAGAATATCACTCCATGCTCATATCCGAAAACTGAAAGCACAGGGAAAGACAATCGTTTTAGCCAGCCACGATATGGCGGAGGTTGAGAGTCTGTGTGACCGCATTGCTATTCTGAATGACGGCAATATTGTCTTTTTGGGTACTGTTGCAGAATTGACTTCAAAAATCGGCAAACGCTATACTATTCACATCAGGACTGAGCAAGGCTATGAAAATTTTGAAGCTGATAATATCGGTGATACCATGCTGATTTTGCTTGAAGATTTCAAGCAGCGGGGAATTGCCGTGCTGGACATTAAGATAGACAGGGGAACGCTTGAACAGCATTTTATTGATATAGCAAGGGGGGACGGCGAATGAGTGCATTTTTATACGGAGTAGCATTGCAATGGAAACTGGATATACGGAGCAAATCACTGTTGATTACTTGTTATGTGGTTCCTCTTTTGTTCTTTGCTGTTATGGGTGGCATATTCACATCCATAAATCCGGAGGCTAAGTATACGCTTATACAATCCATGACTGTGCTGGGCGTATCGACCGGCGCACTGATGGGCCTGCCTCCTTCCCTTGTAGAGATATACGGAAGCGATATAAAGAAGGTGTATAAGGCCAATGGAGTGCCGTTGTATCTTGGCTTGGTTTCTATGTTTTTGTCAGCGTTTATCCATCTGCTGATTATGTGCGTGATAATATATACCGCCGCGCCCATCGCTTTTGATGCAGCACCGCCGGCAAGCCTGCCGTTATATTTTAGCTCACTCGCAATTTTTATCGCGGTATCATTAAGTATGGGGAGTGTTTTGGGGCTGCTGGTAAAAAACCAGGCAAAGCTTACTATGATTTCGCAAGTAATATTTCTACCATCCATTATGCTGTCGGGGATTATGCTTCCTGTTGCTCTGCTCCCGCGGTTTTTTAAGATTGTGGGAGAAATATTCCCCGCATCCTGGGGATATAAATTGATGGTGGACGACGTTTTTTATTTTGGTAATCTGTGGCCTTTGGGGGTTATTCTCTTAACCATGGCCATATTGTGCGTTTTTTTATTGAAAAGACTGCAATCAGAATAAGAGCTGCTTACAACAGAAGCATTTGAGCTGGGGTCAGTCCGGAAACCGAAAGTCCCAACCGGAACGAATGGTCTACCATGCCCTGAATCCCTCACTCATGTGGGACTTGGCTGCTTTATGCGCCGAATGCAGTCACGCAGTGACATCTTCCTTATGCATTCGTGTGCATCCCCC
>CAMJWQ010000038.1 GCA_946409475.1 uncultured Lachnospiraceae bacterium | reverse complement strand
ATATCACAATATCTGCCCCAACTTCCGCCATAGCAGCCGCAACCGTTTTCCCAATTCCCTGTGCACCTCCTGTAACAACCGCAACCTTTCCCTGCAGGGAAAACAATTTCTCCAGTGTCGTCATTCTATCCACTCCTTTTTTATTTTTATTTATCTGCGATAATTATTGCAGCAGAATACTTAAAACACGATAATCCCCTTTTTTTGAATTTCCTTTTGCTCTAATTTTTTATAAGCCTCAGGTGCATTATCAAATTTAAAATAATCCGAAATAAAATCTTTCATGCAAAGCTTTCCTGAACGAATCCATTCCATAATCCGGTCATGTGCCCTGGCTTCCTCTTCTTTTCTTGGCATCTGCTGAAAATTGATCTTCCAATTATAATCTGCTTTGCTGAAATCAACGGTCATTTTCTCTGCGGGCGGTACACCGTAACAAAGGACCTCTCCTCTGTCACAAATCAAGCCCATCGCCTCATTAATTACCGCCTCCGATCCAACCGCATCGATTACATATGGTACTCCGTTTGGATACCTTCTTTTTACTTCCTTTGTAATATCCTGCTCCCTGCTGTTCAAAATACATGCAGCCCCATGCGCCAAAGCATTGTCAGCCTTTATTTTGCTTCTCACAATTGCCAGAATATCCTTTACTCCCAACAGACTCATCAGTTTGATAAACGTTAATGCCACCGGCCCGCTTCCGTACACCACTACCGCATCTTCCCTTTTTATTCCAAAATAAGTTATGGCACTGAGTACTTCCCGGAATGTTACAATCGTAACTGCATCAACCGGATCCACGTCCTCCGGCAGCACCTTTTGCGCCAATGATAATTCAGGAGCCCCATCAGACGGCCAGGCTTTTGCATCGCCGACCACCGCATATTCGGATAACGCTCCCCATCCCGAGCCATACTCCCCCAGATAATCTCTCTCCTCATCCACAAAGGGAAGCAGTACTTTATCACCCTTTTTGAAGCCTCTTACCAACGAGCCGACACAAACAACCTCTCCAACACCTTCATGCCCAAGCAGAACCGGATATTGTCCAGGAGTTATCCCTTTAAATTTCTGATGAATTATTTTTAGATCGGAACCGCACATGCCATTTGCTATCATTTTCACAAGTGCCTGCCTTTCACTAAAATGAGGTCTGGGAATCTCAACAAATTTCAATTCCCTGTCTTTATCTGCCGCCAACGCCTTCAACCTTGTTCATCTCCTTCTCCCTGCATGTAAACAATCTTTACATTGCATTATTACTAAGTTGTTATGTAGTAACATAACTACATTATTTATGTTATCACACCTGTTTTTAAATGTCTACCGGTTTTACTTATTTGCTATATTTTTTTTGTTTTTCATTTCCTGAAAATCAGCCTCCACAGCCTGCCAGACCCTAACTGACCGAATATCATACATAAGGCATTGTATTTATTAAAGTTTTCTTCTATACTAAATCCAAAGAAAACTTAAAGCTGGGTTGGTAAAATAAATGAAAAGAAAATTAACAATTATTACGGGTGCATCAAGAGGAATCGGAAAAGCCATTGCCGATAAATTCGGAAGTGAGGGTTACGATTTAGTTTTAACCTGCAAAAGCTCCTTTGAAGATTTAAAGAGGGCCAAAGCCGAACTGGAAGAAAAATATCAAATAAATTGCGGGATATACCAGGTAGATATGGGAATTTGCGATGAAGTCACCTCTATGTTCAGCGCCATTTATAAGGAATATTCATCCGTCGATATTTTAATAAATAATGCGGCCATTTCTTATGTGGGTCTCCTTTCTGACATGTCTGCTGCCGAATGGGATCTTGTCATGAAGACAAATGTTTCCTCGGTTTTTTATTGCTGTAAGCAGGTCATTCCCTGCATGGTACGTAACAAAAGAGGAAAAATCATAAATATCTCATCCGTTTGGGGAGAGGCGGGGGCTTCCTGTGAGGTGGCCTACTCAGCCAGTAAAGGCGCCGTTAACGCCCTGACAAAAGCTTTGGCAAAAGAGCTGGCTCCCAGCAACATACAGGTGAATGCCCTGTCACTGGGAGCCATTGATACAAAAATGAATGCTTTTTTAACAGAAGAGGAGCGCCTGTCCTTAGTAAATGAAATTCCTGCAAACAGGCTGGGTACAACAAGAGAGGTTGCGGAGGAGGTTTATTCCCTCTCCCAAAGAGGCAGCTATTTGACCGGTCAGATCATACGCTTTGACGGAGGCTGGATCTAATCCCACAGGTACAGACAGTGCAGCGGTTTAAAATAACCACCTGGCTCTCCCCATACTGCAGCATATAAAAATGGCTATTTAAAAATATTTCTAAATAGCCATTAACCACTTACACTTCTATATATATTGTCTTTTTAGGACATCATTCTTTTACTAATCCACTCTCCTATCTCCCCAGAAGAAAAGAGCTACGGTACCGGGTCCGGTATGCGATCCGATAACAGTTCCCACACTGTTTATGATAACCCTGCCATTCATATGTTTAAACTTTTCTTCTACCAGACCGGCCACTTCCCCGGCATCCTCATAGCAGTCCGAATTGGAAATAAAGCATTTTCCTGAATAGTCCAATCCCTTTTGTGCATGCAGTTCCATCATATTTACGATCTCTTTCATGACCTGCTTTTTGCCGCGTATCTTCCTTCTGGGAATCAATTCTCCCTTATGATTCATATTCATTAACGGGCATATATTCAAGGCTGTTCCGAAAACGGCCGATACGGAAGAAATTCTTCCGCCTCTTTTATAATGAGTCAGGTCCGTGGAGAAAAACCAATGATGTAAATTCAGTTTATTGCTCTCAAGCCACTCATATATCTCCCCAAGAGCAGCTCCGTCATTCTGCATCTCCCATGCCTGGTCTACAAGCATACCGTACCCTGACGATGCGCCAAGGGAATCCACGACCTTAATGCAGCGTTCCGGATATTTCTCTTTTAACTCCTCTTGTGCTATATATGCGGAATTCACTGCTCCTGATATTCCTGATGACAGGGAAATATGCAGAATATCCATGCCCTCTTTTAAAAAGGGGTCCCATAACTCTTTAAACTCATCGGCATTTACCTGAGAAGTGACAGGCATGGTTCCTTCCGAAACTCTTTTATAAAAATCCTCAAAGGAAATGGATACTCCCAAATCATCAAGGTATTCTGCTCCATCCATGGTAAAATGAAATTTTGCATAGGGGATTTTTTTCTCATTAAAATAAGCTAAAGGCATATCCGCAGTTGAACAACAAGTAATCTTATATTCATTCTTCATCACAATATCCTCCTGTACCGCTTGTATGTTATAGTTACTCTCACCATATAATATAGTATTAATTACTATATATGTCAAGATTACTGCCGCATAATGATAAGATTTGTACAACAATCAGAAAAAAAGGCGGTATCAAGTATTCAAACCGCCTTAACATTTTTTGTATTCTTACTTTCTGTCTACACGGTTATTTCGATCCGGTTTCCGTCAGGGTCCGCCACACAGCTCTCAAAGTAACCATCCCCTGTATATCTGGGCGGGCTGTAAAGCTCGTAACCGTCTGCCGATATTTTATCCGTCAAAATGCGTACCTTTTCCTCATCTCCAACCGAAAGGGCTATATGATGATAACCACATATTTTGTCAGTAGCACTTCTTGTAACCAGATCCTTATGATGCATTAGCTCCAACCGAACATTATCTGAAAAGGTTATAAAATAACTGGAAAAGCCCTCTTTGTTTTCATATAAATTATTGCTTTGTCCTTCAAAATATGTAGTATAATATGCTCTTGATCTTTCAAGATCTTTTACATATAATGCCACATGGGCAATGTTTATTTTCATAAATTCATTTTCCCTCCCATTATCAATAAATTTATTTAATTACAGGATGATTTTAATTCAAGGTGTTTGCTTATAGCCTCCCATTGTCTCCGCTTCAAGCTTGTATACTTTTTTATTGAAGGTTATCTCCTATCATTATTATTTATATGTTATCAGATGCACAAAATCTTTACCGTATTTGTATTCCTATCTGCCCGTCTTCTATCCTGATTATTCTACCGTAACTACCTTTGCCAGGTTTCTTGGCTTATCTACATCCAATCCCTTATCCAGGGATACATAATAGGCAATCAGCTGCAGTGCCACAGATGCGGGCATCACCATAAAATCATCCTCCATATCCGGCAGGGTAAAGCTTTCCTCGAATTTATCCGTGACAGAAGAAGCGTATTCTTCTTTTATCAACAAAAATACCCTCGCTCCACGGGCCTGCACCTCGCGAATATTGGACACCTCCTTCAGCACAATACATGCCTGGGTGACCAACGCAATGACAGGTGTCTCTTCCGTAATTAAGGCTATGGTTCCATGCTTTAATTCTCCGGATGCATAGGCCTCGGAATGTATATAGGAAACCTCTTTTAACTTCAAGGAGCCTTCTAAAAGAGTGGAATAATCCAAGCCACGGCCTATCATAAATAAATCCCTGGCATTTACCAGCTTCCTGGCAATTTTATGAATAATATCGCGTCTGTCCAGAACCTTTTCCATCATGGCCGGAACTTTTTGCAGTTCCCTCATAAAGCTTTCTGCTTTTTCTTCATCAAAGGTCCCTTTTAAATAAGCCATCCTGCATGCGATTAAATAAAATGCGGCTAACTGGGTCGTATAAGCCTTCGTACTTGCCACCGCTATCTCCGGACCTGCATAGGTATAGATTACCTGCTCGCATTCTCTCGTTATGGTAGAGCCTTTTACATTAACAATGGCCAATCTTTTCGCACCTTTTTTTCGTGCAAATTTTAATGCTTCCAGGGTATCTATGGTTTCTCCCGATTGGGATACGGCAATAACCAGGGTATCCTCATCAATGACCGGATTCGTATACATAAATTCGGAAGCCAGGACGACATCGACATGAATATTAATCATTGACTGTATTAAGCTTTTTCCCACTAATCCGGAGTGCATGGCCGTTCCGCAGGCAACCACACAGATACGTTTCGATTCCGTGAATAAGCTATCCGGTATTCCGTCCGCTTCAAAGCTTGGTAAATTGTTCCGGATTCTTGGCATAATGGTTTTTCTAATAGCCTCGGGCTGTTCCATGATTTCTTTTTCCATAAAGAACGGATAACCGTTCTTCTCACTCTGTGTAACATCCCAATCCATCGTAATATATTCCGGAGCCACTTCCTTTCCATTTAAATCATATACGGTAATTTTATGCGGTTTTAATTCAGCCACATGTAATTCAGGCAATACAAAATATTCCTTTGTATATTTGCACAGTGCCGTAACATCAGAAGCCAATAAAGCTCCGGTATCGCAAAAAGCAGCTACAATGGGACTTACATTCCGGACAGCATATATGGTATCCGGATTATCTTCAAACAGAATGCCGAGTGAAAAGGTTCCCTTAATTTCACTAACGGTCTTTACAATTGCCATAAAAGGATCTCCGGTAAAATGATGAGCAAGAACAGCTGCCACTACCTCCGTATCTGTTTGCGACCGCAGTTTATCCTGCAAATCATATTTTCGGGTTAATTCACTGTAATTCTCTATAATACCGTTATGAATCACCGTAATTTTACCGGATTTATGGGGATGGGCATTTTCATCACTTACCCCCCCGTGGGTCGCCCACCGGGTGTGGCCGATTCCGCAGGTGCCTTCTATTTCATTACTTTCACATAATTTTCTTAAATCCGTAACTCTTCCGGCACATTTTATAATTTTAGTTGGTTTTTCCGGCACCGACACTGCCATTCCGGCACTGTCATACCCTCTGTATTCTAAAAGTGTCAAGGCATCCAATACAATATCCTTCACCTGCTTATTTCCTGTATATCCTATAATTCCACACATAAAATTTCTCACCTTTCTATTGTGATCAAATCGAAATTTGGTATTAATACCGGTATTTTCCATAAATTTATGTTTATTCTCCCGTTATATCGTATTTGTTTTGCAGTTGCCTGCATATTTGCCGATATATCTCGCACCGGAAGTGTACGAAAGGGCATCCGCCGAACCTTCGATAACCCTTTTCCTCGTCAACCCGAAACAATAGATATGATTTTATTTATATCTGAAACTCAGAAATAAACAGGATCATAATCCTTTTTACGGGTCATGGCGCTAGATGAAAAATCATGGCAGATTATGGTATACAAATCACTACTTAAGCTTTTGTGCATCTGATAACATACAATATTTAATTTTCAAGGTTCATAAGATTTTATTTTGTTCGTCCAAAGACTTCACTTTGTACATAAAGCAGGCAGCTTATCCTGAATGTTTTTTATTATCAGAGTATTCAAAATATTCATACGGTTAAAACATTCATATGTATTGTACATAAAAACCCTCTGTTTGTAAATAAAAGTATTCATAAACCAACGAAATGAAGCAGAACGGAATCAAGCCGGCATGGCTGAATAGTAATTTTAATATAATAAAAGTATACTCTTTTCTTTTTATTCTGTTACCATAAACCGGTATTATTATTTCCCAGACAGGCATTCAGGCATAGTATTTATATACCAAACCTTCTTGGGCAGATAGTTCTGCATGTATTGCAGTCCACCGTATCAAAGCCTCTTTTCGTCTTTCCATAGGTATTGGATCTGCAATTTTTTTGTATGGCACTGATTCCATCCAGGGCATTTACAGGACAGCTTCGGATACATAATTGACAGCCTTCCAAGCATATGCTGTCAGCCAAATCATCCGATTCTATCTCCAGATTTGTCAATATGACCCCAATTGTTAACAGATTTCCAAAGTTCCTATTTAAGAGCAGGGTATTTTTACCCAAGGTACCAAGCCCCGCCCTTACGGCCGCATGCTTCATGGACAGCAGCCCTCTGCCTTCTGATTTTTCTTCATCCCAGTATTCATAAGGACTGTCACAGGGTATGGGAACTGCAATACCGTTATCGTTACTTTCTACTAATTTAGCTGCTTTGAATGCTATCCTGTCGATCTCCGGGCATGCCAGCTCATTAAAATATCCGTAAATCAGTCTGGGTTCCACATAGGTTAATCCTTTCGGTAAAGAAAGTCCAAAAACAATCAGGGACTTACAGTCCTTATAAATATCTGCCGGATGAAATCCCTCCGGTGCATCTTCAAATCTTTCAATGCCGGCAAAGCCGCAGACATCAGCACCTAAGCTTAAAACCATATTTCTGATTTTTTCTTTCATAAATACCCCCCTCTCTTTCATTCCAAAGAACATTCATTGTATTTTGGGGATGCCATCCTATCTTATTTTTTCTCCGTTACTTTACCTCACATTCCTATATCCTCACCAATTAGTATCACCTTTATTTTACCGGCCGGTCTGCTGATCCTTGTTGCTACCAGATAAGCACAGCCACAGTCAGGACTGACGCAGTCGGCACAGTTGCCGTTACTTGCGCATGGGGTTTTAATGCCGGCAAACCGTTGCATATTGGTAGGGGCAGCCATATTTCTGGCACGGCTTACGGCATCTTCTAAGGATTTAACGACCTTATTCATTCCCGCTATTACGATAACACTTTTGGGGCCATAACACATGGCGGCAACCCTGTTTCCGTTACCGTCGATGTTAAACAATTGTCCGTCCTCACTAATGGCATTAGAGCTCATAAGAAAGGTATCACAAAACAAAGCCTTTCTCATCATTTCCATACGTTCCTCCGGTGATTTTGCCGTATCCCTGTCAATCACCTGATAACCTTCCTTTTTCAATGTATCCTGAATACCCAGTGTCTGCAGGGATTCTGAGCCCCCCCAGGATACTACGTCTGTTCCGGGTATCAGCTCTAAGAGTTTTTGCACACCTTCCTTACCTGTTGGATAATAGTAGGCATCAAAATGCCTTCTCTTTAACGCCTCAACCACTTTGGGACCACTCTTGTCATATCTTATTTGCTTTGGTGTCATCCTTTGCCTCCTCTTTTAATTTTTTCTATTTTATCACTTTTTACTTATTTTATATAGTATTCTATTGCATTTTTTTATATGGTTAAAAACCCCCAAGTATATGACCTGCGGTTTTTTAACATACAAAATATAATGATAATAATTATTTTAGTATCCCATGCTATCGTTACTGTTTTTTCTGACTGCATGGCACTCTTTGCAAACAATCCATTCATCTCCTATCAGCTTACAATTCTGCCAATGAAAACGATTCTCTTCCATCTCTGAAAAAATCCACTTCATTTTTCCATGCACCTTTTCCGTAAGTACGATTTTATCCTCTTCTTTTACTGCTTCAAGTCTTGTGCTTTCCCCATGACAGCAATAATAAATTTCCCAGTTACCGGTTACCGGATTATAGGTTCTGATCGTCGTACCATATTCTTCGTCCGGCTCATGTATTATCTTTCGTTCTACTCTTGAAGGGCAAATAAACAAGTCTTGAACTCCCGTACCATCCAGAACTCTGGAGAAAATCCATTCCCCCTTAACGTTTCTTTCTTTGTTCGTGCCGATTCCATCTTTCCATATAAAATCCCATTCACCAATTAATTTACCAAAATAATCTTTTTCTTCGGGAATTTTCTCATTTCTTTCAACACTTACCAATGCTTTCATAAACTCATTCATTTCAACTGCTCCTCATCTTGTTTATTTTATAAAAATATGATACCATAAGCCCATCCATTATAAAAATTAATAATCATAATTATTATAATTACATTTTATTATAGTAAGGAGGGATATCCTTTGGATTTTAAGCAGCTGCAAACGTTTTATGTTTTAAGTACCGAGCTTAACTTTACGAAAGCCGCACATAAGCTGGGCTATACCCAATCCTGTGTTACCCAGCACATTAAGAAATTGGAGGAAGAACTGGGCATACTTCTTTTTGACCGCATCGGAAAAAAGGTTACTCTGACGGAAGCCGGACACCGGCTGATTCCCCTTGCCTGCCAGCTTTTAAAAATAACTCAGAATTTTCAAGAGCTTGCAAAAGAAGACTCCTGTAAAACCGGAATAATACGAATCGGTATCTGTGATTCTCTCTGCATTGAAAAAATGCCTGCTATCATTAGGGTGTTTAAGCAGGCATATCCTCATATAGACATCTATTTAAAAATACTGAAATGTTCTGAATTTTTAAATGAATTACGTGAAAATTGCATTGATCTTGCTTATACCATAGGGTATCTTAATAAAATACCGGAAATTCAATACACTGCCGAAGTGACGGAGCCGATCTGTGTTCTTGCTTCTCCCGGTTATTCTCTTGCCCGAAAGAAAAATCTTAGTCCAAAGGATTTCGATGGTATTCCCTTAATTTTAACTGAACCGGCTTCCTACTACCGCAGAAATTTTTTAACCGAACTGGAGCAGAACGCAATAACTCCAAAAATAATTCTGGAAACAGAAAGCATCCAGGCTATTAAAAATCTTACAGAAAGCAATCTCGGTATCTGCATCCTGCCCAAAGCAGCAGCCACTGCCGAAATAAGGGCCGGGAAACTCATTCCCCTTGATTATCCATGTGACTATGGCATTCAATCTCAGATTATTTGGCACAGTGACAAATGGATGTCATTCATTTTACAGGAGTTTATCCGAATCGCTAAAGGAGTTATCGAAAAATTTGATACTCTATAAATATATAATCCATTGCAGCATGCTAACACTATGGCCGAACCTGTATAATACCATTTATTTTTCTGCCGCCTCCGGGAGCATATACATTCCTTTTCTATTCACAAACTTCACTATAAAGCCGTGTTACCCTAATTCATTTTAATACAAATCTTCCTTATCTTTATCCGGTCCGTCAAACTCTTTTGAAAATTCTGTTTCAAAGGCCCGGTACATATTCCGCATTTCATTCTGAGCAGGTTGTTTTTCCATCTTCCGCTCCACTGCGATCTTTCTGAACGCATAACAGGCACTGAAAAATCCCACCAATAAAATACCTGCAAGAAATCCGGAGGTCTGTCCCGTTATAAAGGGCATACTAAGCAATGCTGCCAACAGTCCCAGCAAGGTAAACAGGGAAGTGTACGGAAATCCGCATAAGCGGCATTTTCCTTCCGGTTTTCCATTCTTTTTACGATACCGTATATGCGTTACCATTAGAATAACGTAGGTGAACAGCAAAGCAAAGCCTCCTGAACTGATCAGGAATAAATAAATCCTGGGAAACAGCAAGCCTATAAACAGAAAAACCAGCATGGTGAAACCGGAAAACAGAATTCCTTTATACGGCACCTCTGTTTTGTCCTTTAAGAATTTAGGCCCTAAGCCATCGTCAATTAATGAACGCAGCATTCTTCCCAGGCCAAACATAGCGGCCAGCATAGTAGATATGATAGCACTTATGAGAATAATATTCATAACGTTTCGTACCCAGGTAATTTGATAACGATTTAAGGCGGCAACCAGGGGGCTTACTTCTTCACTCAGGATATTGGTAGGAATAAGGAACAGCAGGACAAAAACAGACAGAACATAAAGTCCCACCAGGAAAAATACGGTATAGTGGATCGCCCTGGGCACATTTCTCTGTTTATTTTCTGCCTCCGGCGCCGCTAATCCGATTATTTCAAAACCGGCATAAGAAAACAGCACAATTAACATACTTCCTAAAAAGCTTGATATGCCTCCGGCAAAAAAGGGCTCCGATTGTATTACACTTCTGCCGATACTATTAATATTGGGAAATAATCCAAAAATCAGCATGACACCCATTATAATAAATGCAATAATGGTTAATATTTTAATTCCCGCCAGAAAGCCTTCCAAATTGCTCAGCTGTCTGGCTCCTAAAAGGTTCAGCAGGGTGACGCCGACAATGGTGCCGCTTCCTATAAGAGGTATGGATATATTGGGAATCCACTCCCTTAACAAAATAGATACGGCCGCAGCTTCACTGGACATGGCAATTACCAAACCGGCCCAGTATACCCATCCTACCACAAAGCCTGCATAATCACCTACATAGCTTGTAGCAAAGCTGCGAAAGGAGCCCGGCCGGGGATTGGATACGGTCATTTCCGACAATGCAAATAAAATAAAATAGACCATTATTCCACATATTATATAAGCTAATATAATACTGGGTCCCGTTGCCTTAATAGCAACTGCCGAGCCGAGAAAAAAAGAGCCTCCGATTATGGTTCCCAGAGCCATCATAGTTAATTGCCATGCAGATAAACCTCTATTTCCCTGTTTCATAGATGCCTCCATTATAACTTTTTTATTAGTATGCCAATCTTTTCAAAAGTTATGATAAAGAGGAACGTCATTATATATCCGCATGTATAAAATCCTCTATTTTTATACCTGAATTATCTTTTATTATCCTTATGGTTTCCAGTCCATAAGGCGGATTGTGGGCTCCCACAAAGGTCTCAACTCTGATTGTAAATCGATACCTTCCATCTGTCCTCTCAGAATTCAGTATTCCTGCATTCCTATACTGTCTGGACTCTCCATAATATTGTTTAATGGCTGCCGCTATATAGGGTGAGAGTATATTCAAAATAAACTCTTCGTTATTTTTCTCAGTGAAAACGTAATCCGGTAAGGGATTTTTGCTGAAATCCATATTGGTCAAGGTCAGCTCCGGCAAGCTTCTTACAGGACTGATGTCACTGATTTGATTATGGGAAATATTTAAGGACTGCAGGTTTGTTAAGGCACTTAAGGGAGTTACATTACTAATCCTGTTATTGCTCAAATTTAATAAAAATAGCTTTTTAAGAGTGCTTAATTCCTCTAAGGAAGCAACTTCATTATATGCCAGGCTTAAACTTTCCAAGCTCTTTGCGGTTCTCAGCCCCTCCATGCTTGCAATCCTGTTATTATCCGCACTCAGTGTTTTTAGATTCCCAAGCTTACCCAATGACCCAATAGCAATCATATCATTTTATTTTTCTAAATTAATTAGGGAATGTAACGGACTGATATCAGTAATGTCATTAAACATTAAATCTAATTCCTCTAGGTTTATAAGATTCTGTATTCCCTCTAAAGATAAAATATTCTTTTGATTAATTGTCAATTCTTTGATCATTTTTACTTCATCTTTTTTTATATCTCCCCGGGGAGTATTTAATACATCCCTTATAGCAGCTTCTAAATTTTCATCTTCAAAATTAGCCGTCTCATTTTCCCTCATTTTTATGCTATTTTTACCCTGCACTTCCATAAACGGATAAAACAATATCAAAAAAATAAGTATCCCCGCCGGCAAAACATGATATTTCTTCAAGGCTGGCCCTCCATAAAAGCATTTGATTATAGTTTTTGCAAAATGTACGCAAATCATGCTTATAGGAAATGATATATTTGTAAAATCTGAGGCTGCTTTTATCTGTCCCTTATCATAAGAGAAAGCCCAAACAACTGTCGTTTGGGCTTCTGCTTTTTCATCTTTTATTTTAAAAAATCAACTGCTGCTCTTTCGATGGCAAGTCCTTTCGTATACCGTTCAATAAATTGTTCGAAGCCTTCCACATCTTTTACATCGGGAGCGATTTCCGAACCCATTTTTCCTGCAAATACCTTTCGATTCAAAAAGTCCTCAAGGGTTTCACTCTCTGCCTTATTTATCATATAGGAGGCGAGCAGGGCAATACCCCAGGCACCGCCTTCTCCGGCCGTTTCCATAACGGAAACGGGAACGTTCATAGCTGCGGCCATAATTTTCTGTCCCACTAAGGGAGTCTTAAATAAGCCGCCATGTCCTAATATTTTATCAACCCGCACATCTTCCTGCTTTATGAGAATATCCATTCCTGTTTTTAAAGCACCTAAGGAAGTAAACAAATGAACACGCATAAAGTTAGCTAAATTAAATTTACTTTCCGGCGTACGGACAAACAAGGGACGTCCTTCTTCAAAGCCTGTAATATGTTCACCGGAAAAATAATTATATGCCAATAAGCCGCCGCAGTCAGCATCTCCCTCCAGTGCTTTGTTATACAAGGTTCCAAATAGCTTATTCATATCCACTTCCACACCAAAGGCTTCTGCAAACTCCTTAAATAATCCCACCCATGCATTCAAATCGGAGGTACAGTTATTGCAGTGAACCATAGCTACCAGGCTTCCGCTGGGAGTCGTTACAAGATCAATTTCCTCATATGCTTTAGAAAGCTCCTTTTCCAAAACAATCATGGCAAATACCGAGGTTCCGGCAGAAACATTTCCCGTACGTTCCGCTACGCTGTTCGTTGCAGCCATTCCCGTTCCTGCGTCTCCCTCCGGAGGGCAAAGAGGAATTCCCGGCTTTAACTGTCCTGTCACGTCTAAGAGTTTAGCCCCTTCCTCCGTAAGAACACCTGCATTTTCGCCGGCCACCAATACTTTAGGCATAATTTCTTCCAGCTTCCAGGAAAAGTTTTTCGATGCGACCAGTTCATCAAACTGCCGGATCATACGCTTATGAAAGCCTTTGGTTGCAATATCTATAGGAAATACGCCGGAAGCTTCCCCCACTCCCAATACCTTTTCTCCTGTCAGCTTCCAATGAATATATCCTGCTAATGTAGTAAAATAACTGACTTCGGAAACATGCTCTTCCTGATTTAGGATGGCCTGATAGAGGTGGGCAATACTCCATCTTTGAGGAATATGATAATTAAACAGCTTCGAGAGCACTTCACACGCCTCTTCGGTAAAGGTGTTACGCCAGGTACGGAAGGGCACTAATAATTCATCTTCTTTATTAAATGCCATATATCCATGCATCATGCCGCTAAAGCCGATAGCTCCTATTTTCTCAAGTGTCACCCCATACTTCTGCTTCACTTCCCCGGCCATGTTCTGGTAGCTGTCCTGTAATCCCTTCCAGATATCATCTAAGCCATAGGTCCAGATATTATCCACATATTTGTTTTCCCAATCATAACTTCCCGAAGCAATGGGGGTATTGTCTTCCCCAATCAAAACCGCTTTAATCCTGGTTGAACCAAATTCAATTCCAAGTACCGTTCTTCCGTTACCAATTGTTTCCTTTACTTGATTAACCGTAAGACTCATATAAAAATCCTCCTAAATTATATTCCATATTTTAAAACCACTGCGAAAACTCTCCAAGAGAATTTTCTGTAGTCATGGCCGCAAAAATGCTCTTAGAAAGAAGCATTTTAAAAGCAAGATGAGCCTGCAGGCAGCCTCACTTGTCATGAATTAGTCAAATCAGGGATAAGCAATCCGCTTTGCTGCATTCCAGCTTAAACTATACATTAAATTATACCACTTTTCAATGCAATTTGTCCCATTAATTGTATAAAATTTACGAGAATTTTTGTTACTATCCGGCCATGCGGAAATGAGTGTGCAAATTGACCGTGAGTGCCTGCACTTTAAGGACAATTTGTGCAATCATTTCTATAGGGCGTGACTGCATTCGTGTGCATCTCCCGGAGGATTTGATTTATGGGAAATCACGGGCGCAAAGTTATGTTCGGTTTTTAATCATTTAAAATCCGGTAGGCAGCATCGTTATGATAATCCGTCATATAAGGAATATTGGTTTCCATTTCCGTTTCCCGGTTGGCGGAAAAAATATCCGACCTGGAAATCTCATTTAATGAAAATTTTCTGGCTCCTGCCATTAATTGCTGAAGTCCTGCCGACAGCTTGTCCGAAAGAGTCCAGACACCAAGTGCACCTAAGGGAATCTTCTTCATTTCATCGGCTCCCACCTTCTTTTGCAGGTCATAATATCCGGCAAACAGCTCTTCGGCAGTGCTTCCTAATTCCTTAACAATAGCAGCCGGAATTGCATCCCAATTTCCATTCACATGTTCTCTTCTATCCGGATAAAGCACACCCTCAATGTTAGCACCAACGAATGCCGGAATCATTAAGGCTCTGCCCATACAGACTAATTTGGTGAACGGAGCACCTAAGGCCAGGGCTTTAAAAATATGATCCTCTCTGGCAAATCCGCCGGCAAAAGCCAGATCAACAACCTTAAGCCCTTTTGCCGCCAAAAAGGAAGCATATTCGTATGCCTTAGCATGAAGATTGATGGAAGGCACGCCCCAGGTCTCCATCATATTCCAGGGACTCATTCCTGTTCCTCCTCCGGAGCCGTCAATTGTCAATAAATCCAATTTCATTTC
>CAMJWQ010000037.1 GCA_946409475.1 uncultured Lachnospiraceae bacterium | reverse complement strand
ATATAAAAACTTTATGGATAAGGATGATACCTATGATATATCTTGATTACGCAGCCAATACGCCGACAGACGAGAGAGTGCTGAAAGCTTTTTGCGATACTAACAGTGAATATACAGGCAATCCCAATTCCCTTCACAGGGAGGGCAGGAAGGCTAAGGATAAAATGGATACAATTACGGAAAGCATCGGGGAGCTGCTTGGTCTTACAAAGCATGAAATTATTTATACATCCGGTGCAAGTGAAGCCAATAATACGGCTATTAAGGGGATTGCAAGAAGCAGCAGGCATTTGGGTAAGCATATCATTACCTCTTGTATGGAACATTCCTCCGTCAGCGGAGCCTTGACCTATTTACAGGAACAGGGTTATGAAATCGATATGGTGGATATTAGGAGTGACGGTACCATGGACCTGGCTCATTTACAGGAGCTATTACGGCAGGATACGGTACTGGTGACGGTTTGTGCGGTAGAAAGTGAGCTCGGTATCAGGCAGCCTGTAAGAGAAATAGCAGAAATACTAAAAGGATATCCTGACTGCAGGCTTCACATGGATGCTACCCAGGCAATAGGAAAAGTGGAAATAGATGTAACTGGCGCAGATACCGTAAGCTTTGCACCCCATAAATTTTTCGGATTAAACGGCTGCGGAATTTTAATAAAAAAGAAAGAGTTAATCATGGAACCGTTAATTCATGGGGGAGCAAGCACTACCATATTCAGGAGCGGAACACCGGCGCTTAGCTTGGCGGCTTCCATAGAAAAAGCATTGTCAATCGCAATAGCGGAGCTAAAGGAGCGGTATCATACCGTGGAAGAGCTGAATTATTATTTTAAAAAAAATCTACGGAAGCATTCTTTCCTTAGAATCAATAGTACGGAGAAGTCCATACCCCATATTTTGAATATCAGTGCAAAGGGAGTAAAGGCTTCGGCCATGCAGAAGCATTTGGATGAAAGAGATATCTGCCTGTCTGCAAAGTCTGCCTGTTCTGCGGCCAATTCTCCCTCGCGGCCTGTTTTTGCCGTTACAAAGGATAAAAAGAATGCCTTATCCTCCTTTCGTGTCAGCCTGAGTCATCTGACGACAAAGGGGGAGCTGGACAAGCTTTTGGAGGAATTAGAAAAATACCGTAAGGAGAACGGATTATGAAAAGAAATTTAAGTACCTGCCAGTTAATAGAAAGAAGTATCCATAAAAAATACAGAAAGGAATTATGGTCATCCTTTATGACGGCAATCAGGAATTATGAGCTGATAAAAGAAGGAGATCATATCGCTGTTTGTATTTCCGGAGGTAAGGACTCCATGCTGATGGCAAAATTAATCCAATTGCTTCACAGGGTAACCAAAATTCCCTTTGACGCGACATATCTGGTTATGGATCCGGGTTATAACCCCTTAAACAGGAAAAAAATAGAAAACAATGCCAAATTATTGGAAATTCCCATTGTTGTTTTTGAAACGGATATTTTTGAAATTGCTAATAATACGGATAGTTCTCCCTGCTATCTATGTGCCAGAATGAGAAGAGGACATCTGTATAATAAGGCCAGGGAATTAGGCTGTAATAAAATTGCACTGGGCCATCACCGGAATGATGTGATCGAGACCACCCTTATGGGCATGCTGTATGGAGCACAGCTCCAGGGTATGATGCCGAAGCTGCACAGTACTAATTTTCCAGGTATGGAGCTGATCCGCCCTTTATATTGTATACGTGAAGAGGATATCATAGCGTGGAAGCAGTACAACGACCTGGAGTTTATCCAATGTGCATGCCGTTTCACGGAAAACTGTACGATGTGTGATAACGGTGGAGGAGGTTCGAAACGTCAGGAAGTAAAGCAGTTAATTAAAAAACTGCAAAAAGATAATCCCTATATTGAGACGAATATCTTTAACAGCATCCACAACGTTAATCTGGATACCTTAATAGCTTATAAACAGAAAGGTACGGAGCATTCTTTTCTGGAAAACTATGAAAAAAAAGATTGATAAATTTAAAAAAGAGGTTGACAAAAGACTTTTCCATGAGGTATAACATATATATCCTATAGAAATAATATGAAAAGGAAATGATGAAATGTTGCCGACCCTAAGAGATAAGAAAAATAATCAGCCACAAACATGCTGTTGCTGTAGCAAAATAGTTCCATATTGCTATGGCGGATTTTTGTGCGTTGATTTGTAGTCTGTTTGATAGAAAACATTTTATCAATATTAGGCGGGTGCATGAAAATGCACCTGCTTTTTTACTTTATAGGAAATTGCGTCCTATACGATAAAATCTTTTAATAAAACGATAAAAAGGAGAATAGATCCATGCACAAAGAGGAACCAAGTATTACAGCTAAAATATGTGCTCTGTCAAGAGCCCATCACTCCCAGTATGCGGAAGATAAAATATTTGATGACTATCTGGCCTTTGATTTATTGGGTGCACAGGAATATAAAGCTATGAAAAATTTAATAATTCAAATTCTAAGCAGTAACAGCTGGCAAATACCTTTTTTTGAAACCTGGGATAGCTTTTTAGATGAATTAATTGCACCGATTATTTTAACAAGGATTCATTACGCCGAAGAGGAACTTTTGGCATTCGCGGAAGCTAACCGGAAGGTACAATATGTAATCTGCGGTGCCGGAATGGATAGCTTTGCTTTTAGAAATAAAAATAAGAATATTAAGGTATTTGAGCTGGATCATCCCAATACGCACAAATATAAACTGAACAGAATCAAAGAGCTTGGCTGGAAAATACCTGAAAATGTTCAGTATGTGGATATTGATTTTGAAACTCATAATCTGAAGGAGGTATTGCTTAAGACAGGATTTCAACCGGGAGTAAAGACCTTTTTCACCTTACTTGGTGTCTCTTATTACCTGACGGCAGATGTACTTACGGATACATTTATAAAAATAGCGGAATTATCTGCTAAGGGAAGCAGATTAATTTTTGATTATCCTGAAAAAAGGAATAATCAGAAGGTACCGGAGCGATTTCAAATCCTAATGGACATTACAGAGAGTCTGGGAGAAAAAATGACCGGCGGTATGGTATATGATGAATTGAGAACGGAACTGAAAAAGGTAAATTATCACATCAAAGAACACCTTACACCAGGGAGAATACAGGAGAGATATTTATATAACCGGGGAAACAGAGGCCGGGCGTTTGAGAATGTCAGCTTTATTATGTCGGAATATGGAAGGAAGTAAAGGAGAGAATATAATGAAGAATTTTAAAAATATCGCAACCGCATTAATACATGGCGGAGTAGACGGTGATGAAACCAGCGGAGCGGTAAATATACCCATTTACCAAACCTCTACCTACAGGCAGGAAGGATTGGGAAAACACAAAGGATATGAGTATTCCAGAACGGGGAATCCAACAAGAGAGGCACTGGAAAAATTGGCGGCAGATTTGGAAGGCGGTGATTACGGAATGGCTTTTGCATCCGGAATGGCGGCTACGACAGCGGTATTATCCTTATTTCAGACCGGAGATAAGATTATCATTTCCAAAAATGTTTACGGCGGAACCTTCCGGGTACTGGATAAGGTTTTTAACAGGTTCGGAATTCAATATGAAATAGTGGATACGGCAGATAATGATTCGTTAAAAGAGGCTCTTACGGAAGAGGTAAAGGCCGTGTTTATCGAAAGCCCTGCCAATCCCCTGATGTCGGTAACAGATATAAAAGAAGCAGGAGAAGCAGTGCACCAATACGGGAAACTGCTTATCGTAGATAATACATTTATGACGCCCTACCTGCAAAGACCCCTCTTACTTGGCGCCGATGTGGTAGTGCACAGTGCTACCAAATATTTGGGAGGACACAGTGATTTGATAGCAGGACTTGTTGTGGTAAAGGATGAGAAGCTGGCAGATAAATTATTTTTTATACAAAATGCAACAGGAGGAATCCTCCAGCCTTTTGATTCCTTTCTGCTGATACGGGGGATTAAGACCCTGGGGGTCAGAATGGAGAAGCATCAGGAAAATGCAATGGCAGCAGCAAAATGGCTGGAGGATAACAAGGCAGTGGAAAAGGTATATTATCCCGGACTGCAGACCGATCCGGGTTACCATGTTCAAAAAGTTCAGGCTGATGGGCCGGGGGCTATGATCTCCTTTACCTTAAAGGAAGAATACAGGATTGAACGGTTTTTTGAAGGACTTAAGATGATTTCACCGGCCGAAAGCCTCGGGGGAGTGGAATCCCTTATCTGCCATCCCGCAAGCATGACCCATGCCTCTATTCCGGAAGAAATGAGAAAGCAGATTGGTATTACGGATAACCTTATCAGACTTTCTGTCGGTATAGAGAAAATAGATGATATTTTGGAGGATTTAGACAGGGCCGTTAAATTCAGCAGGGAGGATAAGTGATATGTATTATGAAAATATACAGCAGCTGATTGGGAATACACCGATAGTCAGGCTATCCCATATGGAAATCCCCGGAGGTATTTCCCTCTATGCAAAGCTGGAGCTATGGAATCCTTCCGGAAACGTAAAGGACAGAACGGGATTATATATGATAAAAGATGCGGAGGAAAAGGGGATTTTACGTAAGGGCAGTACCATAGTAGAAGCAACCGCGGGTAATACGGGGCTGGGGATAGCTATGGCGGCACTTAACAGAAGCTATAATGTGATTTTTGTGGTACCTGATAAATTTTCAGATGAGAAGCAGATTCTTTTACGTACCCTGGGAGCAAAGGTTATCAACACTCCCAGAGAAGAAGGAATGTTGGGAGCTGCTAAAAAGGCGGAGGAAATAAAGGCGGAAATGGCAGATGCCGTTTCCTTAAAACAGTTTGAAAATCCGGCCAATCCTTTGGCCCATTATGAAACAACCGGAAGAGAGATTTATAAGGATATGGAAGGAAACATTGATTACTTTGTGGCAGGCGCCGGCAGCGGCGGTACTTTTTCCGGTATTGTCAAATACCTGAAGGAGAAAAAAACTTCCATACAGGGAATTCTTGCGGATCCCATAGGATCAAGCATGGGAGGCGGAGAACATGGAGATTATGATATTGAAGGGATAGGAAATGACTTTATAGCCGCGACCATGGATATGAGCCTGGTGGATAAAGTCATAAAAATCAGTGATGCGGAAGCCTTTAAAGCTGCAAGGGTCCTTGCGGAAAAGGAAGGGATCATCGCAGGATCTTCCTCGGGAGCCGCACTTGCCGCATCCATAAAATTGGCCCATGAAATAGGAAGGGGCAGTATTGTTACCCTATTTCCCGACAGGGGAGACCGCTACTTCAGTAAAAAGCTCTTTGTATAATTTGAATACCGGAAGCTCTTTTTCATAGGCTCATCAGCAAATAAACAGGGATTTTGCCATGCAAATGGTTATAAGTCAGGGCTATAGCAGATTATTGTTTTTGCGTATTAACACTATTTTACGGAAGGCTTTATAATAAACCTTAACCTATGAAAACATAATATAGAAAAGGAAAGAGGTTTTGCATATGAGTAAAAAATCACGCAGGGAAAGAAATTTTAAATTTGAGACATTACAATTACATGTTGGCCAGGAAAATCCGGACCCGGCAACGGATGCACGGGCGGTGCCTGTTTATCAGACATCTTCTTATGTATTTAAAAACAGTGCCCATGCCGCAGCCAGATTTAATCTCTCCGATGCCGGAAATATTTACGGAAGGCTGACTAATCCGACGCAGGATATATTTGAAAGAAGAATAGCAGCCTTAGAAGGCGGTGTGGCGGCGCTGGGAGTAGCATCAGGCGCAGCCGCAGTTTCTTATACCATACAGAATTTAGCGCAGGCAGGAGATCATATAGTGGCAGCAAAGAATATTTATGGAGGAAGCTTTAATCTGCTGCTTCATACTCTTCCTGATTACGGAATAACCACAACCTTTTTCGAGCCCTCGGATTTTAAAGAGCTGGAGTCCGTTATCCGGGAAAATACAAAGGCAGTTTTTATTGAAACATTGGGAAATCCAAATTCGGATGTAGTGGATATTGAGAAAATTGCGGCTATTGCCCATGCGAAAAAAATCCCCTTAGTAATTGATAATACCTTTGCAACCCCTTATTTAGTAAAGCCCATCGAATATGGTGCGGATGTTGTTATTCATTCCGCCACTAAATTTATCGGAGGACACGGCACGGCAATCGGTGGTGTTATTGTTGACAGCGGCAAATTTGATTGGGAGGCTTCAGGAAAATTTCCTTCCTTAACGGAACCTAATCCCAGCTATCACGGTATCAGCTTTACAAAAGCGGCAGGTCCGGCTGCCTTTGTTACAAAAATCAGGGCTATTTTACTCAGGGATACGGGAGCAGCCATCGCACCGCTTCATGCATTTTTATTCCTGCAGGGGTTAGAGACCTTATCTCTGCGTGTGGAACGCCATGTGGAAAATGCATTAAAGGTAGTGGAGTACTTAAATAACCATCCCCAGGTGGAAAGGGTAAACCATCCCTCCGTAACCGATGATGCAGTGCAAAAAGAACTGTATCAAAAATATTTTCCTGCAGGAGGAGGCTCTATTTTTACATTTGAAATAAAAGGAGATGCACAAAAAGCAAAAGATTTTATAGATAATCTGGAGCTGTTTTCTCTCCTTGCAAATGTGGCGGATGTAAAATCCCTGGTTATACATCCTGCCTCTACTACTCATTCGCAAATGACGGAAGAGGAACTCTCAGCATCGGGTATTAAGCCGAATACCATCAGGTTATCCGTAGGTACTGAAAATATAGATGATATCCTGGAAGATTTGGAGGAGGCTTTTCGTTCAGCAGAGTAATTCCTTCCGGGCCTGGCTCCATATCACAAAAATACTCCGTAAGGGTGCGTATAATATGCTGTCAAATGGAATATTAGTTCACTTTGTTTCATAATTTTAGATATATTGAAAATATCAGGTAAAGCTGCAATATGATTGAGAATTTCTTTTATTTCTTTGTAAATGCCCTTATTCCAAGAACTCCTAAGCTGGCTGAGAAATATGGCGCCGTGCAATATTATGGGGCGGTTGACCAATATACGGATCAATTTTTAGTCATGTTATTGAACCATTATTATATACCTATGGCAGAAATGACAGCAAGGGTCATGCAAAGATACGGCAATGCAACAGGAAATCGAAATGATCATTTCCTGTCGGATTTATCGGAAGGGGAGTTAATAGATGCCTTACAATATTTAGAACGAAATATGGACGAATTGGTTCAGGCTAAAACCCCTTTCCAAAATGACCGATGGCTGATACCCGAAATATTGTATAATCTAAACAGATATACCATGTTTGGATATTATTCCGAATGGTTTGGTTATGGCACTACACGTGCGGAGCCGCCCGGCCGGCGGATATTGGAATTTTATCCATTAAGCTGGGAGCAAACAGGATATCCCGGACCTTCCTTAGGATACCGGGCCTTAAGAGCTTACGAAATTTGAAAAATAGCAGAGCTTTAAAATATAGAACAGGGAGTTGTGTATGGATCAGGATGTAGATGTAATTGTGATTGGAGCAGGGGGCGGCGGTCCCGTTGCCGCCAGAGAACTGGGGGAAAAAGGGATTAAGGTTCTTCTTTTGGAGGCGGGGCCATGGTATGGAAATAAAAAATGGCCAAAACCTAATGAAGTACAAGGAGAGATTAGCAGCGCTGCTTATGAAGATTTGAGTATTGAAGTACTAAAAGAAAATTTTACGGACCTGGAAGATGATATGAATAATCCTGTTACCGGCAAGTTCCGGTGGGGGCCGGCTGATCGTAATCTTCCTCCCTGGCCGAGAGATTTGGCGCAAAAAGGCTATACCTGGCAAAGCGCGGGCGTAGGAGGGACTACTCTTTTGTACTTTACAAATTCTCCCCGTGCCTTTCCTGCCGCTGTTAATGGAATTTGGCCTATTTCCTATGAAGAATTGATTCCTTATTATGAAAAGGTGGAGAGTACACTTCCTGTTTCTCCGGCTCCGACAACGGCTAAGGAGGAATTATTTTATTACGGGGCAAAAAAGGCAGGATGGAAGCTGCTTGATTCTCCGAATGTAACGGAACCCGGATACCGGCCCCAGCCTAATGCCATATACCCTGTGAATCCCTTATTAAGTAATCCGGATTTTGATATACGGACGAACAGGTCCGCAGGCTGTACCTTAAGAGGACATTGTGTCAACGGATGTCATATAGGGCCCAATATTGAAGGAGTGGCAAAAAGGTCCACTTTTGCAAGCTATGTTCCGGGTGCGTTAAGATCGGGGAATGTAACCGTTATGCCCAATACCTTTGCAATAAAAATACTGGCTGAGAAGGATTCCGCAGAGGGTCTCCATGCGGTAGGTGTACGTATCAGAAATACGTGGACGGGAAAAATCGAAGAGCTGCGGGCAAAGACCGTCGTAATGGCGGGAGGGTCCGTAGAAACACCCAGACTTTGGCTGAATTCAGGATTGCCTCATAACGGTTGGGTAGGAAGAGGATTGGTTAATCATTGGTTCGATTGTATGGCAGGCGTGTTTGAGGAAAAAGATTTAATGAATGCATTGGGAGTAACGGAAGTAATGCCCTTCGTCGGTCAAAATGCGGCTGCCAGATTTGATTATCCGGGCTTGGGTGTAATCGAAACATATGGCTTAACCCCCGGAATTTTTGCATCCATGTTATATGCAACAAGCAATAGGGGATTTCATACCACCAACAGGGCCGATGGGCAGGAGCCTTGGGATATGGAAGGAATGGTGGCCGGAGAACTGTTAAAAAGCCTGATGAGAGACTATAGGAGAACCTTATGTATTTTAATATTTACAGATGACCAGGTAAATCAGAGAAACGGCATTTCTCTGAGTCCGGTTTTGAAGGATGAAAACGGATACATACCTGTCATAAATTATCAGTCATCCGGAGAAGATGCCGGAAAAAGGGATCAATTGGCTGTCATTGCCGCAGATATTTTTAGAAAGGCCGGTGCCCGAACCGTGATACGTGCCAATTGGCCTCCGGGGATTTTTATACATATCCAATGCACCATGCGGATGGGCTATGTAACTGATAACAACTGTGAGGCATTGCAGGTAAAGAGGCTGTATATTGCGGATAACAGCGTTCAATTTAACGGACTTGGGGGTCCTAATCCAACCCTCACTACCCAGGCTTTAGCGGCACGAACGGCTGAGAAAATTGCAAATACATATTTTGCATAGGAGGAGGGAATCGGTTTCTATGGAGCTATTCATTGGATTTTAATGCCTCAATCATATCTACCCGCTTCAGCTTTCTATGCATTGCCCACATGACCATGACAGAGAAAATGAAGGTCAAAAGTCCTCCATATAAGTAACTGTGTAAATGCAGGGTTTTGCTGAACATAATATTATCCATAGAAGCAGTTTCCAACACCAGGTCAAGCAGGAATATTCCCAGGAAGCTTCCGAAAAAGATACCGAAAAAGGACAGGATTATATTTTCGCGGTAAATATACATAGTTACTTCCTTATCATAAAATCCCAGGACTTTAATGGTGGACAGCTCCCTTATACGTTCCGATACATTAATATTTGTCAAATTATATAAAACCACAAAGGCCAGGGAGCCTGCCGAAATGATGAGAACCAGAACAACGGCATTTAAACTGTCCATGGAATCCTTAAAGGTGGATATGGTTGATGAATTATTCGAGATTGCTTTAACGGCGCTATATCCGTTAAGTGTCCGGTTCAGCTCCTCCTGCCATTTGGTATCCTGTCCGTACTGCAGCAGGGCGCCATTATAGGAGATGGCGGCAGCATGAAAAGAGGATTGGTAGGCTTTTGGTGACAGATATAAATAATGTCCGGCATAGTTTTCCGTAATTTCCGCTATGGTAACCGTAAATTCCTGATTATCGGAATCTGTCAGGGTTAAGCTGTCTCCAACACCTGCGTTAAACAAATGGGCCAGCTTTTCCGTAATTACCGCACCGTTGTCCGGCAGGGAGAAGGTTTTTTTACTAACGCGGTTTCGAAGAAGAACATACTGATTCAACCGTTCCGTTTCCTGTGGGACTATGACCAATACCTGCTGTGTATTTGCTCCCGGTTCTTTTACCTGATATTGTCCCTGATGAATGAGTAAGAAGTCATCTATCCCCTTTTGGACAGCCATTCCCTCTTTTGCGGCATCTAAATCCTTCTTTTCCGCTTCTTCATCAAAAACAACCAAAGCCTGATAATTGATGATAGTTTCGTATTGCAATGCAGAAACATCGGAGATGGAATCATTTAGGCCAAAGCCGGTTACTAAAAGCCCCATACAGCCTGTAATGCCGAAAACCGTCATAATCATTCGCGGCTTATAGCGGAACAGGTTGCGCAAAGCTACCTTTTGGTTGAAGCTAAGACGGTCCCAGATAAAAGAGATCCTTTCTAAAAAGATACGTTTCCCTGCCTTAGGAGCCTTTGGGCGCATAAGAACGGAAGGGGTGCTCTTTAACTCCTGGTGTAAGACCATCCATGCCGAGAAGCCGGTGCTGAATAATGCAATACCTATGGAAATAATACTAAAGGAAAGATAAGGCGTAAACTGCTTGTCTGGCAAATCATAAAGAACACCATAAGCGCCGAAGATAATCCTCGGAATTACCTGAAACCCCACGGCCAATCCCAGGAATGACCCTATTAAACCGGCACTAAGGGCATAAATATAATATTTTAAGCAAATTTCTCCCGTTGTATATCCAAGAGCTTTTAAGGTACCGATCTGGACCCTTTGCTCCTCGATCATACGTGTAATGGTGGTAAGGCTTATTAAGGCAGCAATAGCAAAAAAGAAAGTTGGAAATACCAATGAAAGCGCTGCCAAATTGTCAGCCGCGTCCGTATATTCACCATAATGAGAATTATCCTCTCTGGATAAGACATAGTATTTAGGCACCTTTAATTCCGCCAGCTGCTCTTCTCCGTCTGCAATTGCTTCTTCCGCCTCAGCAATATCCTTTTCAGCATCCGCCTTTTTTTCGGTGAACTCAGCCAGTCCTTTTTCATATTCCTTTTCTGCGTCGGAAAGCCTGGAATTTTCTTCCTCAAGCTTTTTTCTTCCCTCTTCATATTCGGCTTCGGCTGCCCTTAACCGTTCCAGGGCTGACGTAAGCTCGTTTTCACCTTCCGCCTTTTTTTCTTCGAATTCTTTTGATTTTTCCTCAAATGATAAGGCAGAGGCATTAAGGACAATATTACCGCTGTCAAGCTGAGCCTTTGCATCCGCAAGCTCCTGCTGCCTTGCCTGTAATTCCGATTTGGAATTTGAAACGGCGGTAAGCCCATTTTCGATTTCCGTAAGGACACCCCGCAGAGCTCCCGTGACGGCATCACCATTTGTCCGGCCGTTAAAATATGCTGTCCACAGATTTCCCAAAGCGGTGTTATCCCCTAAAGAAATCAGACTGCCTGCCTGTATTAGCTCCTGCTGCTGTTCCAGTGTAATGGAACCGGCAGGTATGGTTATGATCTGTTCTGCCTGGGACAGAAATTGCTCAAGCTGCGCTTTTTGTGAAAGAAGGGCAGATTCCTGTTCTTCTATCTGCGTGAAAGCATTTTCTATCTGTTCATTTCCCGCTTCAATCTGTTCGTAATTGGCATAAACTTCATTCCGGGCTTTATTAATCTGCCCGGCACCGTCATCAAGCTGTGCCTGTGCCTCTGCAATCTGAGAGTCAAAATCAGCTTTATTTGTTTCATACTCCTTGTAACCATCATCGATTTTTTGCCTGGCAGCAGCCAACCGGGCCTTGGCATCGGTAATTTGTCCCCTGCCGTCATCAATCTGATTTTTTGCATCCTCCAGCTCTTTTTGTCCGTCAGCCAGCTGTTGTTTACCGTCGGCCGTTTCTTCTCTGGCATCTTGCAGTTTTTCCTCTGCTTCCCTTTTAATTTCCTCATATCTGGTATTTGCTCTTTCTTCAAAAGCAGCTTCTATATCCTTCTGGTACTTATTGATCGTGTCGCCGTAGGATTCACCGTAAGGATTTACATTTTGTAAGCTTTTAAAGGTTACATAAGCTTCCGTATAGACAGAAAGATTAAAATCCGCAGTTACAATAACACCATATCCATCTAAAGAACCCTTTCCGACGGAACTGCTTCCGATATTTTTATCACTGAGATAAAGGGGACTGGTAATGAAACCGACTACCCTATAGGAGGTTTTCTTAAATTGCTCCGATAATTCATTATCTTCGCTGTCCGGGACAAAGGTTACCATATCTCCGATGCTGTAGGATTCCCGAAGCTTCTTGCTGTCTATTAAGGCAATTTCCCCCGAAGCTTCCGGCAGCCTCCCGCTTTTCACCACACATTGGTTTAATTGCTGATCTTCATCACAGGAAAATACCTTTAGCAGGAAATCCTTATCAGTAACCACATCCTGACTATAGCCGCCTTCAACAGCTTGAATATCAGGCTGCTGTGACAGTATGCGGATGTCCTCCTCCTCCAGGCCATAGGTGGAAACCAAACGAATATCCATTAGCTGCTGCTTATCAAAATAGAGAGCCGCCGTATTTAGCATGTCGGGACCGGAGGAATTAATTCCGGAGAAAAAGGCGACACCGATTAACACCAATAACAGAATGGACAGGTATCTGGCTTTAGAGGCTAATATTTCGGTTATGACGAGCTTTTTCAAAGCTCTTTTCCTATTCTTTAACATGACGAAGCCCCCTACCATTCTATTTTTTCAACAGGTAAAGGATTTTTGTTAAATTCCGTTTTGCGCACCCTGGCATTATGAATATAAATAACCCGGTCTGCCATAGGAGCAATAGCCGTATTATGGGTAATGACAATTACCGTTGTTCCGGTATTTTTACAGGTGTCCTTAAGCAATTTTAATATTTGCTTTCCTGTTTCATAATCCAGGGCTCCCGTTGGTTCATCGCATAGGAGGAGCTTTGGATTTTTTGCTAAGGCTCTGGCAATAGCCACCCGCTGCTGCTCTCCTCCCGATAATTGGGCAGGAAAATTATATTTACGGTCTCCAAGTCCTACCTGTTCTAAAACCAGATCCACATCAAGAGCATTTGGAGATATCTGAGTAGCCAATTCCACATTTTCCTTTGCGGTTAAATTTGGTACTAAATTGTAAAACTGGAATACAAATCCCACGTCCTCTCTTCGGTATTTAGTTAATTGCTTGTTACCGAAGCCTGCAATATCAATGCCGTCTACCAATACATTTCCCTCATCGGGAGAATCCATGCCGCCCAGTATATTCAGAACTGTTGACTTTCCCGCACCGCTTGGTCCCAAAATAACAGCAAACTCACCTTGTTCAATTTCAAAACTTATGCCGTTATTGGCATTAATGACGTTTTCCCCCATGTGATAACGCTTATATTCCTCAATAATTTTAACATAGCTCATAAATTCACGCCCTTATTTCAATGTCCCACTTGTGTCATATGCAGAATAATAGTATAGTAATAGAAACAAAAAAACAATAACTTTTAAATATCTGATACAAAAAGGAGAAAGTGTGTCATATGTATAAGAAACAGATAAGCCCTCTGGCGATACAATCACAAAATTGGATTGCCGAATCCCTGATGCGGCTTATGGATGTTTATTCTTTTCATGAAATAACCGTCACTCAAATCTGTCAGGAGGCACAATTGGTACGAAAAACCTTTTATCGCAACTTTGAAGCTAAGGAGGATATTCTGCATTTTATCCTTGATAATATATTTGCATCATTTCGCAATAATTATGACATACAGGAAATGTCCTCAAAGGAGATATTTGGACATTATTATGAATTTTTATTCAATTACCGTCAATTGCTGCAATGCCTGTATCGGGATAATATGTTTTATTTAGTCTCCCAAAAGTATATTGAATATATGAAGGCTTACCGCTTTTTCAATCTGGTATGGGAGGAGGATATGATTCATAGTGGGATTATGGATCCTTATGTATATCAATTTATAGCAAGAGGTATGATTGGCATCTTAGAGCAGTGGATTGCCGGGAATTTTAGAGAATCAATCGATTTTTTGACGGATTTAACGGATAATTTGCTAAAGAGTGCAAATAGTTATTTAAAATAATTTTTACTCCGGTATTTTTATCAAATAAAATATTTGCCAAGCATGAAAATAACAATTATAGTAAAAGTATCCTACGTGTTATCAGGGAGGTAATGAAATGAAAAAGAGTTCCTTGCAGATAGCTCTATGTTGTTTGGGTCTGGCAGCAGTGTCTGCCGCAGCATTAAGCGTTTATTATGCGTCTCATCATTTTTTTGATGAAAAATCAGGGAGTAAGAACACAGACAGACAGAAACAGACTGTTTCATCGGATGACATGGAATCGGTGGATAATGAAAACAGCAATGCGCAGTTCAGCCCGACCAAGGATAAGGTAAAGGAATTTTTAAACAGTGACGGCGGACAGGAATTTCAGTCTGCTACGGAGGGCTTTATCAATGCTTATCTGAACGGAGACAGGGAAGCAATGAAAAGCTATTTGGCGGACCCGGATGATGTTTCTCATGATTTTGCTATGGAAAACGTACCCGTTGACTGCAAATCTTATGTATTAAAGCTAAGTGAAAATGATATTAAAGAAGATATGGTTGCGGCAGAATATGAATTTATTCTGACGAATGAAGACAGCCATACATATTTGAATTTGGAAATGGAAAAAATAGATAACATGTGGAAAGTGAAATATTTCGGGCTGAAAAGCAGCCCCTGAATGTCAACGGCTATCTTATGCCATAAGATGAATAGAATGATAAAAACGAGAGAAAATATTCCTTGTTAAATAAAATTTGAAAGGAATGCTCTTATGGGATTAGTAACGAATGCGACGGACAGCATGCAGGTCTGCATTGATGAATGCAAGAAATGTGTGCAGGCATGCTATGAATGCTTTCATGCATGCCTGAATGAAGAGGATGTAAAGGCCAGAAAAAATTGTATTTCCATGTTATCGGAATGTGCTATGATGTGTCAGATGTCGGTAGCCATGATGTCGGTGAACGGACAATTTTCAAAAGAACATTGCCAGCTGTGTGCGAAAATATGTGACCAATGTGCGCAGGAATGCTCACAGTTTAAAGAGGCCCACTGCCGGAAATGCTCTGATATTTGTAAAACCTGTGCGGACGAATGCAGAAATATGGCTAACACTTAAGCGGGTATGGCGAAAAATAAGATGGGAAGGTTACCCAAAAAGAGGGAAAAGATATGTGGATAGAAATATCTTTTTCTTCTTTTTTAGTTATTTATTGTTTGAAAAACTCTGTTTTTCTAAACAGCCTCTTTGGTT
>CAMJWQ010000036.1 GCA_946409475.1 uncultured Lachnospiraceae bacterium | reverse complement strand
TTTTCAAGACCAGCTCCTTAAACCACTCGGACACCTCTCCAGCTGCTTGTCACCGTATCGGCGACATTTATTATTCTATCATCTAAGCAATCCAGTGTCAACAAGATTTTTGCTTATTTTTTACCAGGTTTTTTGCTTGATTCATTATCTTTTAGCGTCCATTTTTTTGTTCAAAAATTACATTTTTTCAAGACATTTAAATAGGTAAAAAAATTAAATTCAGTCCAAATGACTCGGGAGGGTAATTTCAGAATGTTGTGCCAGAATTCCTTCCGCTATCATAAGATCATCCCGGGTGGTGATTTTAATATTGGTATAAGCCCCCATTACTAATTTAGGTCTAATTCCTTTCATTGCCTCTACAACCATAGCATCATCCGTTATATAGGAACAATCCCGATTCATTATTTTTTCATATGCTTCTTTTAATAAGGTAAAAGAAAATACTTGGGGAGTCTGCATCATCCATACCCTGTCCCTCCGGGGAGTATCTTTTCCTATATTATAGTCATCCACAATTCTTATGGTATCCTTTACGGGCATTCCCACAATACAGGCTTGGTATTTTTGAGCTCCCTCTAAAGCCCTTTCTAACATCGGCAAGTCAATAAAGGGCCGCGCCCCGTCATGGACAAATACATAATCACAGTTTTGAATTGCCTTTAAGCCTTCCTTAACGGAATGATACCTTTCTTTTCCTCCCTCTACGATCTTCACCACTTTATGAAAATGATAGCGCTTTACAATTTTCTCCTCGCAATAAGAAATCTCACCCTTCCCAACTACCAAAATGATCTCATCAATGAAACTGCATTCGATAGTATTAAGGGCATAATAAAGAACCGGCTTGTCTTTTATTAATAAGTATTGCTTATGAATATCCGTATTCATCCTCTTGCCCTGTCCTGCTGCTAATACAATAGCCGCACATTTGACACCTTTATCCCTCATTATTATTCTCCTTATAATCAATAGATATTATCCGAAGCAAAAACACTTCCGATAAACCCGAAGACTTTGTTTACATTTGCTCTTACAGCGGCAATCATACATCACAAAACTAAGTTTTGATTCTTATTAAAAATGACCCCAACTCCCTACTGCTGTTTTGTGAGAATCAAGGTCCTGCTTATTCATGAATATTTAAATAAAGCAAATAAAGAGGTCAAAAAATAATAATACCTATACTATACTTATGCTTCAATTAGAGCTTCCTCATAAGGACAGATTGGGAACCGCATTCAAATCCATGCCATCCCTCCTGCCATTTATATACTCATAAAAAGCCGCAGTGCCTATCATTGCAGCATTATCCGTGCAAAAAACCGGAGACGGATGATAAAACTGTATGCCCTTTTTATTACATGCCTCTCTCATTGCTTTCCTTAATGAGGAATTAGAAGCCACACCTCCTGCAATTGCAAACTTTTAGGCTCCATATTGCTCAGCCGCTTCCATGGAGTTTCGTACCAATACATCAATTACGGCCTTTTGAAAAGAAGCTGCCAAATCGGCTATGGGGATTTCCTTTCCGCTCATTTTCGCACCATTGATATAATTTAAAACAGCAGATTTTAACCCGCTGAAGCTGAAATCATAAGGCCCGTCTTCCACATGTGCCCGGGGAAAGTTAATTGCATTTTCATTTCCTTTTTTAGCCATAGCATCTATTTTAGGTCCCCCCGGATAGCCAAGTCCTATGGCACGTGCCACTTTGTCAAAGGCTTCCCCGGCTGCATCATCTCTGGTCCTGCCCAGGATTTCATACTTTCCATAGTCCCTGACATTCACCAGATGTGTATGGCCCCCCGATACCACAAGGCACATAAAGGGTGGCTCTAAATCTTGATTTTCTATATAATTGGCAGAAATATGACCTTCGATATGATGCACGCCCACTAAGGGAATAGCAGAAGCAAAGCTGATTGCTTTGGCCTCTGCTACTCCTACTAAAAGGGCTCCCACTAAACCGGGACCGTATGTGACGCCAATGGCATCAATATCTTCCAAAGTGACTTCTGCCGTTTTTAAAGCTTCTTCAATTACCTGGTTGATTTTTTCAATATGTTTTCTGGATGCAATTTCAGGAACCACTCCGCCATAAAGCTTATGCAGATCAATTTGTGAAGATATGATATTCGATAATACTTCTCTTCCGTTTTTTATCACTGCTGCGGCCGTTTCATCGCAGGAGGTTTCAATTGCCAATATTTTAATTTCCTGTGTATCATTCTTCATTTTCCGAATCATCCGTTTCCGTTAAATACCATCCGAATATTTTATAATTTCCGTCTTTATCTTTTCTCAATACATATTCTTCATAGGTTTTAAAATAATTGGAGTCTTCCCTCATGGAATAGACCACATCAACCTTAGCCCAATCTTCCTTATTATATGTAAAATACTCCACTTCATCTGCCGAGCTTACATAACTGGCAAATATTTCTCTTTTTGCTTTTTTATATTTTTCTATTTCATTTTTTAAATCCTTTAAGAATTGATCTTCAGGATTATTATTCAGCAGTTCTTCATCCATAAGCTGTCTGGCCTTATCTGCCAGTTGTACAAGCTGCTCCTCCGTATATTCTTCACCATAATAGCATTCCATAATGCTGCTATAGAATTTAACAACTTCCTTCGGTGAGGGCGGATAATTTTTATCCAAATCACGAATCAATACTTCAGATACCTTCGTTTCTTCCGGAAGTTTTTCTTCTTCCGCAATGGTACGGTTCGATAAATAATAATAATAACTGACACCTAAGACAATCAAAATCAATATCACTATTATCTTTCTTAAGTTTTTCATTCGACCACATCCTTATTTTATCTGTTCGTATTTATGGGGTTGGTGCTCATTCCTCCGAAAAATCAATTTCAATTGTCTTTCCGTCTTTTCCGGCTTTTGAATTAGAAAAAATATTTCTTACTTCTCCCATGAATTCATCCGCTCTTATTAACGAGGGGCTGAAATGTGTCAGCCAAAGTTCCTTTACTTCAGCAGCCTTCGCTAATTCCGCAGCTTCATAAAAAGTCATGTGCTTATATTCTTCTGCTTTGCTTTTTTTATCCTTTTCCCCATACATACCTTCACATATAAATAAATCGGCATGTTTTGCATTTTCGATAATAGATTCCGTTGGTCTTGTGTCTGTACAGTATGATACCTTGATTCCTTTTCTTTCCGGTCCCAGAACCATATCCGGTGTATAAACTGTTTGTTTATCGGCAATTATTTCTCCTTTTTGCAAACGGCTCCAGTATTCTTTAGGTATTTGATATTGCAGGGCATTTTCCACACTGAATTTTCCCTTACGCTTTACAATCAGGTTATACCCATAACAGGTCACATTATGATTAACCCGAAACGCCTCAATGACAATTCCGTTAAATTCAAATATCTGGTCGGCCTGATTAATTTCCACACATTTTACTTCAAAGGGTAATTCCGGAGCGATGATACGCAAAGCCTGAACCACCCTGCCTAACCCCTTGGGTCCGATTAAAGTCACCGGCTCCGTGCGTTCCGCATTTCCAATTGTTAATAGCAAGCCCGGCAAGCCACTGATGTGGTCCGCATGAAAATGTGTAAAACAGATAATATCAATCGGTTTTGGGCTCCAGCCTTTTTCCTTCATAGCAATCTGGGTTCCTTCACCACAGTCAATTAAAATACTGCTTCCGTTATACCGTGCCATTAGAGAAGTTAACCAGCGGTATGGCAAAGGCATCATACCGCCGGTGCCTAACAAACATATGTCTAACATAATTCTATCCTCAAATTTTTCTGGTTTCCTTCATATTTCTTATATATTACAGTTTTAAATATATTCCTTTACCGTTGTACTTTCTATGGGTATGACAAAGTTTTTTATTATGCTGTCATAGCATTCCTCACACAAATCGAAGGAATCGGCCTGTCCATCCTTATTAGAAAAATATCCCCAATTTTGATTTGCAAAAAAAACACCTTCTGTAATAATACCGTTTTCCATATGAATCTCTTTTCCGCAAAGATTACAATAAACAGATCTTACATTTCCGGTTTTTTTATTAAAATACTTGCGCATGCTGGCTCCTCCTTTAATTGTATAAGACAGAATCGTCAATTTGTTAAACATACTTATCCTTCCATACTTATTATACAATTATTAGAGGTATATAGATAGTGGAAATTAATTTAATGATTGTTTAACTCTTCCACATAATGATTGCATTTTCAATGGGTTTTTCATAGAAATTCTTTCGAATACCGGATGTCTCAAAACCCAGCTTCCGATAAAGACCGACAGCCGCTTTATTACTTTCCCTGACTTCCAGAGTAAAGGCTGCTATCTTTCTTTTACTGCCTTCTGAAATAAGAAAGCGGAGCATATCCTCTGCCACGTGCTTTCTTCGATATTCTTCCCGGACCGCCACATTAATAATATACCCTTCGTCAAGCACCATATACAACCCACAGTACCCAACTATAGTTTCTCCTGAAACCGCGGTGACAAAACATAGATTTTTATGAGATAGTGCTTCTTCAAAAGATTTTTGGGACCATGGTTGTGAAAAGCACTTACTCTCAATTGCCGCCATTTGTTCTATATCCTTCTGCTGCATTACTCTAATCGTTACCATGCTTTTTCTCTTCCAGCTTCCTGGCCAATTCTCTTTCTGCCTGTGATAATCGCAAATATTCAGGAACATGTGCCTCAGCACTTGTAATTTTTCCTTCTATATAATACTGCTTCGCTAAAGCGGCAACTGCTGCGGCTCTTTGTCTGTTAACATGAGCCGGTGCAAAACAATACGGTATTTTCAGTCTTTGTTCTAACATTTTTTTATATACGGGTACCCCGTCACCTAAAAATATGACCTTCTCCTTTTTATTGTTCAGCTGGTCCGCCAAATCCTCAACAGCAATGGCACACTGTTCCTTTACCACAAGGAGTTTTTCTTCAAGGAAACAATAAATCCCTGTATAAACCTGATTCCTCCTGGCATCCATAATCGGACATATGAGACCTTCCGTATGGAATAAATTATATGCCAGAGCATCAACGGTAGGAACATGAATAATAGGCTTTTTTAATGCTAAGCCTAAACCCTTGGCAGTGGCAGAGCCGATACGCAATCCCGTAAAGGAACCGGGTCCTCCGGCAACTGCAATGGCATCTATTGTGTCTAACTCCAAAGATATCATGTCTTTTATTTCTTCCAGCATGGGAAGCAATGTCTGAGAATGAGTTTTTTTATAATTAACGGTATATTCCGCAACCAATGTATCATCTTCCATAACTGCTACGCCGGCCACCAGACCGGAACTGTCAATGGCTAATATTTTCATCGGAGGCTCCTTCTATTCTAATCTTACGATAATCAAATGAATTTTTACAGTTTTTTTCTATGGTTATCCTTTTGTAATCAGGGGGCAAAATATCTTCAATTAAATCAGCCCATTCAACAAGACAAACACCATGTCCGTAAAAATACTCTTCGTATCCGATTTCCTCCATTTCATCTATGTCCGTTATGCGATAGACATCGAAGTGATAGAATGGCAATCTTCCCGATTCATATATCTGTAATATGGTAAAAGTAGGGCTATTTATGATATCCGTTATGGCAAGGCCCTTTGCAAACCCTTTTGCAAAAGCAGTCTTACCGGCCCCCAAATCTCCCGACAATGCATATACTTCACCCTCAACGGCTGACTGCCCCATTTGAAATCCCACGGTAAACGTTTCTTTTTCACTAAATGTTTCTATTATCATCTTTATAACCCGCTTTAATATCTGATTTTTACCTTTTTCGGTTCCATATGGGCGGAAATAAATTCCACAACATCCATGACCTTATCATCTAATTCTTTTCTGGGAAATATAAATGCATTCACTTTACTGGTATATACAATAATACTGGTGCCTGTTGATACCGCTTTTTGCAGCTGTTCCCACTTAATTATTTCTTTTGACTCCTTTTGTGATACCTGTATGCCTTCCTCCAGAAAACTATAATGCAGAGGTTCTTTAAATGCCGGATTTCTCGAGATTTGTCCCTTTGTTCTACCGTATAAAGAAAGTGGAATATATACAATAAAGATAATACCAAAAAAAAGATACATGAAGTCTCTGTCTTGAAAAAATAACAAAAGCAGAACCACTCCAAGAGCAGTCCCAAATATTCCTGTAAATCCTGTATAAGTATGATATAGCATAAAATCATACATGGCTTTTGTTGTTAATCTTATATCAAATTCCATGTTATCAAGCTTCTATATTAAGCATCGGCATCTGCTGTACGTAATGCCTTTTATATAGAAACTCTCCTTTCCCAATGTTTTTAAGCAGTCATGTCAAGCTCGCTAAGTGTTCATTCGATACCTCGCTAAGTGTTCACATTATAGCATACCTGACCATGCATGACAACCTATGGGATGTATTTTTCAAAATATGACATCAGAAGCACAAATTCGCCTCTAAAATGGGATTTTATTGTAATACACGGGTCCACTGAGCATGGATGCAAATCGGGACGGTCAAGGACTCAGCCATAGACTCATTTATTAAGCTTAGAAATACTTAGATTTCGTAATCCATATATGGTAATGCATATAGATACCTTGTAGTAAACTAGCAACTTTTTTTCAGTATCTGAGGAAAAAACGGTAAGTTGGGGACCTAATAACAATACTATCTTTCCAACAGCATAGCCATCCCCTGTCCTCCGCCGATACACATGGTGACCAGACCGTAACGCTCATTCCGTCTTATCATCTCATAAATGATTTTCGTTATTAACACGGCTCCCGTTGCTCCTAATGGATGGCCAAGGGCTATGGCGCCACCGTTAACATTGACTATTTCAGGGTTTAATTGCAATTCCCTGATGCAAGCCAGTGTCTGTACTGCAAAGGCTTCGTTTAATTCAATCAGTCCGATATCGGCCAGGGACACCTCACAGCTTTTCAAAAGCTTTCTGACTGCGTTAATGGGCCCCAGACCCATTTTTTTGTAATCCACGCCTGCCGCAGCAAAGGCTTTTATTTTAACAAGAGGAGCTATTCCCATTTCCCTTGCTTTTCCGCCGCTCATAATCACCATGGCAGAAGCGCCATCATTCATAGGGCAGCTATTTCCTGCCGTCACCATTCCTTCCTTCTTAAAACAGGGCTTAAGCCGTAGCAGCGCTTCCATCGAAATAGCTTCTCTGATTGATTCGTCTTTATCAAATACATAGTTATCTTTCGCAGTACAAACAGGTATGGCGGTTATTTCCTCATTAAAATAACCGTTATCCCATGCCTGTAGAGCTAATTTATGGCTGCGGCAGGCATAGGTATCCAAATCTTCTCTGGTAAAAGCTGCTTCCGCAGCTATGTTCTCTGCCGTATCCCCCATGCTTAATGCCGGATACTTTTCAGGCGGCACAAACATACTGTCAAGAAATACCGGCGGTTTAGGGGCATAGGGTTTTATGCTTTTAGAAAGATAATAGGGTTTATTGCTCATGCTTTCACAGCCTCCGGCAATATAAATATCTCCCATGCCGCTTTTGATCATCGCTGCTGCTATGGCAGCACTTTCCAATCCGGAAGCACACTGTCTGTCGACGGTGACAGCAGGTACGTTTTCAGGAATTCCTGCCTCCATAGCTGCTACCTTCGCCACATTACCCGGAAGCCCAAGTAAATTTCCAAAGTATACATCATCAATTTCCGCAGCATGAACACCCGCTCTTTTCACCGCTTCACGAATCACCGCGCCTCCCAGCTCATAATCCTTAACAGGGGCCAGTCTGCCGCCGTACTTTCCTATAGGGGTTCTGACTGCGGAAACAATCACCGCATCCCTTTCCTTATAATCCATATACCTTAACCTCCCTGGCAATCGTCAGCTTTGCTTCCGTTTTTTTTACAATATCTTTGATATCTGCTTCTTTAAATATTTCCGTAAGAAGCAGTCCGTCGTTATCTACTTTAAAAACACCTAATTCCGTAATAACCATATCCACGCATCCTTTAGCGGTTATGGGCAGGGTACATTCCTTTTTCAGCTTCGGTTTCCCTTGTTTATTGGTATGCTGCATAAGAATTACCGTTTTTTTTGTTTTTTGTGCCAGATCCATGCCTCCTCCCATTCCCGGAACCAATACACCCGGCACTATCCAGTTTGCTAAATCGCCCTTTTCCGAAACTTCCAAGGCTCCTAAAAAAGTAATATCTATCTTTCCTTTTCGTATCATGGCGAAAGAAGCCGCGCTGTCAAAATAAGAGCTCCCCTTAACCAGAGTACAGGGTAATCCTCCCGCATTAATAATATGGGGATCCTCCCTTCCTTTCACAGGATCTTTTCCAATTCCCAAAAGGCCGTTTTCTCCGTGAATCATAACCTGCTTATCTTTCGTGATATAATTAGCTATCATAGTAGGGATACCAATCCCTAAATTAATGATATTTCCCTTTTCTATTTCCTCAGCCGCCCGCTTTGCCATTAATTCTTTAGCTGCCAGTTCCATTTCCATTCACCGCCCTGTCCTGCCACCACCATATCTACATAAACACCGGGTGTTATTATTTCTTCAGGATTCAATCCTCCTAAGGGGACTATCTCTTCTGCCTGCACAATACTGAAATCGCATGCCATCACCATTAACGGATTTGTATTTCTTGCCGTTTTGTCATAGATCAGATTTCCAAAAGGGTCTGCCTTTTTTGCATAGAATATGCCGACTTCGGCTGTTATGGCCGGCTCTATCAAATATTCCCTGCTATTTAAGGTGATTTTATCCTTTCCATTGGCAATTACGGTATCGATACCGATATCACAAAGAATTCCTCCCAAACCCACTCCCCCGGCTCTGATTCGTTCACAAAAGGTCCCCTGGGGAATAAACTCGGCTTCCATTTTTCCTTCATTTATCAGTCTCCCTGCGACAGGATTGGAGCCTATATGAGTGGTTATCATCTTTTTAACCTGACCGTTGCAGACAACAGGACCGATACCTAAATGGGGAAAACCGGCATCATTACAAATAAGTGTAATATCTGTAAAATGATAGTCTGCAACAGATTTACATAATAATGGCGGTGAACCGACACCACCAAATCCCCCGCACATCATTACCATGCCGTCATGCATATGTTCCATTGCTTTATCGGCAGACTGTATTTTTCCATATATATTTTCCCACTTCATTTTCTTTAAAGACCCCCTGTTATTCAGACCTATGATATCCCAAGTCCTTTTCCACTTTTGTTACCATTCGGTCAAATCTCAAGACAATTTCATCCAATTCTTCGTAATTTACGGTGAATGCCGGTGCTATCATGGCCATATCGCCACTTTTTCCGTGATTACAGCCAAAGCTTGTTTCTAAAAACATTTTTTCCTTCAAGGCTTCTTCACTGATTTTTTTATTAACCTTTAATGCCGGGTCAAAAGTCTCCTTCGTTTCCTTATCTTTTACAAACTCTATTCCAACCATTAATCCCAGACCTCTTACATCTCCCATAATAGGATGACTCTTTGCTATATCTGATAGGGCTTGTTTTAAATAAATACCCTTCAAGGCTACATTTGGAACAAGAGACTGCTGCTGTAAGCAGGAGAAGGTTTTACATACTACGGCTGCCCCTAAGGGATTGCCTGCCCATGAGTATCCTGCTGAAAATTCCGCAGAGTTTTCATAAATCCCATCAAATATTTTTTGCGAGCAGGCTACCGCACCAATAGGAAAATAACCCCCGGCCAAAGCTTTTCCTAAGGCTATGATATCCGGTTTAAAATCAAAGTTTTGATAAGCAAAGTATTTTCCTGTTCTGCCCATTCCCGCCATAACTTCATCGGCTATGAGCAGTATATGGTATCGGTCACATATTTCCCTGATTTTTTTAAAATACCCGGCAGGCGGATTAGCACCGCAAAGAGACATTCCGGAAACCGGTTCCAAAATAAAAGCAGCAACGGTATCTTCTCCCTGCTGCAGAATTTCTTTTTCAAGTGCTTCGGCGCACTCGAACCGGCAGGAATTACACTCTTTTCCATACCAGCAGCGGTAGCAATAAGCCGGAGGTATATGTCCCTGGTCAAATAAATAATTTTCATATCCCGCCTGCCTTACGGGAAAGCCTGTTATTGACAGAGCACCCATGGTACTGCCATGATAGCTTTGATTACGGGATATGATTTTATATTTGGATTTCCTGCCGATATTTAAAAAATACTTTCTGGCAAGCTTTACTGCTATTTCCGTTGCTTCGGACCCTCCTGAAACAAAAAAAACTTTTGTAAAATTGTAATCCGAAGCCTCGCACACATTTCGGCAGGCATCCTCTAAAACCTGTGTGACACAATCCCAGCGGTAAGCAAAGGCTATCTTAGATGCCTGCTCCTTTAATACTTCTCCCATGCTCTCCATCCCATGTCCCAGGCTGACCAATACGGCACCGCTGGTAGCATCTATATATTCCGTACCGTCCTCCGCATACATGTAAATGCCTTTGCCATGAGAAATAACAGGATATTCTTTTTTAAAATAAGGATTTAATATATAAGTTTTTTTATTCATTTCCAACACCTGTATTCTTTTATTAGTAACCGAAAAAACGTAATTTAAAAGCTCATACTGCTTAGAAAGCTTCTTAACCTTTCATTCTTAGGATGATTGAATATTTCATCCGGTGTTCCTTCCTCCGTAATAATGCCTTCATGGAGAAATATAACTCTGTCAGATACTTCTCTTGCGAAAGCCATTTCATGAGTTACCACAATCATGGTACATCCCTCCTTTGCCAAATTCTTCATAACGGCAAGTACTTCCGCCACCAATTCCGGATCTAATGCCGATGTCGGTTCATCAAACAGAACGACATCCGGAGACATGGCTAAGGCTCTTGCTATGGCGACCCTTTGCAGCTGTCCTCCCGACATGGTTTCAGGGTAGACATGGGCTTTCTCCGTGAGACCAACTTTATCTAAAAGTTCCATGGCTTTCTTCTCAGCCAGGCTCTTTTCTTCCTTATTCACAATCACCAATCCGCTCATCACATTTTTGAGAACCGTCATATTAAAGAACAGATTAAAGCTTTGAAAAACCATCCCTACATGTTTTCGCAGTTCAATAATAGATGCCGCCTTATTTTCAACAATATTATTTTTAAAAATAATATCCCCCTTATCTTTTTTATCAAGAAAATTGAGACATCTTAAAAACGTACTTTTCCCCGAACCGCTGGATCCGATAATACTCACTACCTCACCTTGATTGATGGAGAAATCTATCCCTTTCAACACTTCTGCTTTATTAAACTTTTTATGTAGATTTTTGGTTTCTAATATTGTCATCTTTCATTCACCTTTAATCTTTTTTCTAATTTCCTGAGAAGAACATTCAATGCATAGGTTAATACCATATAAATTACCGCCGCATCAAAATATACGGGAAAAATGGAAAATGTAGCCGCTGCCAATTGTCTGGCTAACATCATGGTTTCCGTAATAGTAATTACACTTGCCAGGGAAGAATCCTTAATTGCCAATAAAAACTGATTGCCCAAAGCGGGAACCGCATGCTTAAAAGCCTGGGGAAAAATCACATTCTTAAAGGCCTGTAGCTTTGTCATTCCGATTGCTTTTGCTGCTTCATGCTGTCCTCTTGGTATAGCCTGAATCGAACCTCTGAAAATTTCACTGATATAAGCTCCGTTGTGAAATGCCAAACCGGCTACCGCAGATGAAAATCTGTCAATATAAATCCCCATCTGCGGAAGTCCGTAAAACATGAAGAACAGTTGCAAAAGTAATGGAGTCCCTCTCACGACAGCCACATATAGATCAGCAAGCATACATAAAGGCTTTATTTTGGTCATTTTCAACAGATTCACTATCAATCCGAATACGGTGCCCAAAATAATAGAAAGTACAGATAATTGCAGCGTTGCTATAATTCCGGGAAAGAATTTGGGAAAATTATCAATGGCACTGGTTAAAAAATGCAGTGCATTCTCAAAAAACTCCATTTCATCGCTCCTATTCTTAGAGAACGTCAGTTCCGTTCTACTCTTTTTCTAAAATATTTCTGCCAAAATACTCATTACTGATTTTTTCATAGGTTCCGTCTTCTATAATAGCTGCCAATGCCTGGTTCAATTGCTCCAAAAATTCCGTATCTTCTTTTCTGACGGCAATACCAATATTTTCGGTATATAATAAGCCGCCTACGGGTACTAAGTCATATTCTTCCGGAGCCTGAAGCCCTACGAAACGACTGGTTACCAATCCGTCGGTTCTTCCGTCTGCCGCAGCCATAAAATTCTCAATATCACTTTCAAACTGCAGAACTTCCGTTACGTTGCCATATTTGGCAAGCTCTTCCTGGAAGGTGGTTCCCGTTACTACTCCGACTTTGCCATCTGCTAAATCTCCCAAGGAATTCAGTCCCAAGGATGCCGGTGCAAAAAACTGTGCGCCGTCATAATAATAGGGATCGGTAAAATTAACCTCCTCCAGTCTGGCCTCGGTTATTGCCATACTGCCAATGATACAGTCAAAACGCATGCCCGTTAATCCGCCAAGAATTCCGTCCCACTGGGTCGTAATGCCCTCTGCCTTGACACCCATTTTTTCTGCCAATGCATCGGCTATTTCTACATCGAAGCCAATCAGATTTCCCGTTTCCTCATCAATGTAATTAAAGGGCGGGTATCCTCCCGAACAGGCAAAGGTAAACTTGCCTTCGCTTTCAACTTTTTCCCAGGCGGTCTGTTCCTTTTTACCGCAGGCTGTAATCGTAAAAACCACTGCCAATAGGCATACCACTATCAAAGATTTTTTTGCCATAATTCTCCTCCTCTTAAAACATTTACTTGTTAACAGTTTTATTTCATGGAGACATCATTTCCATAAAATAAAAAAGCCATTTTAAATCCTCTCCGGAAATAAAATGACTGCTTTGTCATACCTTAAGATATAATGCCATTATAGCATTCCATCCTGCCGTTGCAATGCAAACTCATCCAAAAAAATTTGTACATCCATACAAAAATCAGAGAATTTCCCCTATCTTAAGCGCCAGCATAATACGGAACCGGTCTTCCATCTGATTTAAATCACAGCCAATTAATTTTTTTATCTGCTTTAATTTATAATTAATGGTATTACGGTGTACATATAAATCATCAGCTAACTTTTGTATATTTCCGTTATAAAAAACATATAATTTCAGAATATTAACATAATCAGAATTTGTTTTCTTATCTATTTTTTCCAAGGTGCCTATGGTTTCCTGATAGATACTGTGCAATACTTCCTTTTGCTCTACCAAGAGCAATATTTTATAAATATCCATTTCTTCATAAAAAATCACATTTTTTCCGGTTTTCTTTGCCAGATTGAGACTATGACTGGCACAGGTGTAGCTTTCCGTTATACCGTAAATACTGTCAACCACTTTACCCACACCTATTCTAAACGTAAAGTTATATTTCTCCGAAAAGAAACATTCTGCCATATCTTCCGTTAATTTCTTAATCATATTATCCCTGGTTTCACTTAACAAAGTAATAATCTGATCATTTCTTATAAATAAGCTGTATTTAATACCCAATCGGTCAATAATCATTTTTGTATTGTTCTTTGCTATCGTCAGGCTATTGGCAAATCCACCGTCCTTATCGTATTCCAGAACCATAATAAAAAAACAATAATTGGCTCCCATTGTAAACCCAAAACCGGATAATTCAACCTGATAGCCGGAAATTTCTGCGGAGGAAAACAATATATTTTTGATGATATTAGCCGCATCGGATTCGTTCTGCCTGTCCTCAATAATTTGGCTGCAGTAGCTTTTGGTAATATCCACAAGCTGAATTTCCCAGGGAATAGTGAATAGAGGCAAATTCTTTTCATCGCAAAAATCCACCACCTCTTTGGGAACTTCCTTTATGTAAGGTCCGATATTGACAGCCAGTGCACTGACATGATGTGCATATAATCCCTTTACAAAGTCAAGAAGCCATTGATTGTTCTGATAGACAATACCTGTAGTGAAAATAAATTCATTCCCTCTTACATAGCCTCTGACTACCACATTTTCCAGTATATGAACCCAGCTGATTACATTCTTCAAGCCATCTGCTCCGGCGATCAGCTTCATCTTGTAGGGCTCTTTTGAACTTTTATAAACCTTTTCAACCTGTATCGCCATTCTGTACCTCTCTAAACCATTTTTTACATAATATGGATAAGCCATGTAAAATATGCGCATGGCTGCAAATCTTACATGACTTTTTAATTGCTTGCAGAGCATATAATTGCATATAATTACTGCGTTCCGTTAGCTCAGCTTACGAATGGAAGCCTCCAAAATAGCTAAGCCTGCCTCTAACTGCTCATCTGTCATTACCAATGGTGCTAAAAAACGAAGTACGTTTCCGTAAGTACCTGCATTTTCCACCAGAAGACCATTCCTGGCGCATTCCTGTACCAGGGTGCCGACAAATTCAGGATATGGTTCTTTTGATTCTTTATCTCTTACAAATTCAATGCCGACCATACCTCCCATCCCACGGATATCCCCTATTATAGGAAAATTCCACGCTTCAACAGCTCTGGTATATTTTTCGCCCAATATGGACGAACGTTTACACAGCTGATCTCTTTCCATGATTTCAATTACTTTAAGGGCAGCCGCACACGCCAAGGCATTCCCCCCGTAAGTACCGCCAATTACACCTCCCGGAACAGCTTCCATTATTTCTTTCCTGGCCGTTATGGCACTCAAGGGAACCCCGCCGGCGATGGATTTTGCCGCAGTTATAATATCAGGCTCGCAGCCTGCCTCCTTCCAATATTCGGAAGCAAACATTTTGCCGGTACGGCCAAACCCTGTCTGCACTTCATCTGCAATTAATAAAATACCTTTTTCATCGCACAGCTTACGAAGTGCTTTTACCCAGGGAATGGGGGCAGGTATAAAACCGCCTTCCCCCTGCAGGGGCTCCAGCACCATGGCTGCAACATATTCGGCCGGAGATGCTTCTTCAAATACCTTATATATTTTATCTATGTAAAAGGTAACGGCCTCCTCTTCCGTCATTTTAAAAGGATTCCTGTATAAATACGGAAATTCTGCCCGGTAAATGCCTTCCGGGAAGGGCCCCATTCCTACTGCATAGGCTTTTTTTGCAGTCATAGACATCGTTAACATGGTTCTGCCGTGAAATGCACCTGAAAATACAATAATATTAGGTCTTTTCGTATATGCTTTGGCAAGCTTTACCGCATTTTCATCAGCTTCCGCACCGCTGTTTGCAAAAAAGGTTTTCTTCTTTTCTCCGCGTACGGGAGCTATTTCATTCATTTTTTCCGCTAATTTGACATAACCTTCATGGGTTACGATATTAAACATACCGTGGAAAAATTTTTCTGCCTGTTCTTTCAGGACTTCCACCACTTCGGGATGCGTATGCCCGATATTAAGAACAC